>CAYTGT010000074.1:0-7651 GCA_964437405.1 uncultured Alistipes sp. | reverse complement strand
GTCCGACTAAGATGCTCCAAACAGAGAATTTCCCAAAAAGATACGATGACAAAGGTATAGTGATCAGCGAGGCAGCCGCCGAAAGAATAACCGAAATCGCAATCCATCTGAAGCCCTTTGTAGCCACAACACTGAGAACACTTCCTATCTTACCTTGCTTTCGATGAAGCGACTCGTTTACTCCAAAAATAGTTTTAATCGTTACCTTTTTATTATATAAAAGTTTCATCATTGGCATGACCCACTCAACGATGGCAAACACAGCCAATATCGAGAGTTGAAATCCTGCATCGTAGAGGTTTTCCGCCTGCCACAACATCATCAACAACGCTGTAAAAGCCAACGCATTGAGAGAGTTGTAGCGTGAAGCCACCGCCAACGAGAGCTGCAAAATGGTAAACATTACAGCCGCACGAACAACAGATGGTTGCATTCCCGTCATCGTGGCATACATCCAAATAAACCCCACCGCTAAAATTATCCGCACCAATGGTCCGCGCCTAAGCATCGCTAACGGCAGTAAAAAGATGTTTATTAATATAAATATATATCCGACATGCAACCCCGACACAGCCAACAGATGTGCCGCACCGCTCGCCACATAGTCCCGCCTGAGAGCCTGCGAAATCATGCCCTGATCGCCTACTGCAACAGCCCGCACGATGGACTCCACATCCTTCGTAAGTTCCAAACGTGAAATCCTATCACTGGCCTTCGATTGCATCCTGTGGGCAAATGTTGGTGCGTTCGTTTTGCGCTCGATTATCATCTCTGGAGTGAGGTAAATCTGCCCTCTATAACCGCGCCGCAACATATACTCTTCATATCTTACGGTGGAGAGATTTTCCACCATATCTGCACCCTTTTTCTCCTCCTCATGCTCGGCAAATTCTCTGATTCTACCATTTATAAGTAATCGTTCTTCGCGCATTAAATTCACCTCTTGCCGAGCCACCAATTTTACGCCGAATCGACACAGCTTGTCACCTATTTGCTCGACTTGGCCATCGGCTCGCATCATTCCTCTTTCGTCAATTTTTAACTTGGTGATGGTCAATGTTATCAACCCTTCACATTCCGCTAAATTCTGTTCACACCTCGACAACGAAATCGACACACCACCCGCAAACATCAAAGCCACAACGATATATAACTCGTAAAAAGATTTATTATACCTCGCCACAGCCATTCCCACACAAACAATAAAGCCGACCACCACACCCCATAAAGGGGGCATGAAATGATCGGCTAATAAGATCCCCGCCGCCACCGCAACAGCCGCCACTATCATCGGCGCACGACTAAGTTTTTCTAATATGTTTGCAGTGAAATCTCTCATCTGAAATAGGGCCTAAAATTCCACTCAGCAAGTTAACAAAAAAGTTTCTCACCCACAATTTTCACAACCAAAAAATTTTCGGAATTATACAATTTGGTGTTGTAGATTTATTTCTTGTCATGCCACAGAGGGCTGCAAGCCCGATGATTGGCATCTCTGCACTATAATTCAAAATTCAAGATTCAAAATGCAAAATTGGGCTGACGCGCAACTTAAATTAGAAGGTCATGCCACCGAAAAACTGAAAGTTTTGAGGATTGGCATCTTTAACGGTATTATTTATAGTAACATTTTATCCTCTGCCACCTCTGCGGTTTTAAGTTGCTACTAAACATTCGTTTTGATACTTTTTGCCGCCAAAAAGTATCGCAAAAAGGCGCTCGGTGAATCATTGTCGGGGTCTGAAGCGCAAATTTGCTAAAATGGATGCTACGCATTTTTGAAGCAATCAAAAAGTCTCCATTTTTTAACGCAAATTTCCACTTCCGCCCTCTTCCCGCCAAAGCTTCTGCCGAGATTAAAGCTGACGCACAACATAAATAAGTCATGCCACATAGGATGATTTATCATCCGATGATTGGCATCTCTATACTGTATTTTGTCGTTAGAGACTCCAATCCTCGCCTATAAATAGGCTCGGTGGAGTGACACACCCGTAACGGGTGCAATCTTGAATCTTGAATCTATAATTTTGAATTAACATCCTCCTTCTAAAACCCTGTCAAATCGAAGCCTTTGTTGACTTCGCGCCATGATGGGCCGACTCCGTTTTCTACTTTGGATATTGCGGCCACGATCGGCACCATCGTCTTGCGCGAACGTGTATCGAGCTTCTCATCGGCATCTATTCCCGTACGATCTGTAATGATCTCCAAGTATATTGCCGTATGATTCTCCTCTGGCGGGGCATAGCGCGAGATCATCCCACGCAGAGTATCCAATCCATAACGCACGCGATAGGTGTCGAGTAGGATAAATATCGCGCGATAACCCCACTCCATCGACTCAAACTGTTTGAACGAAGGATCTGTCGAAGGGTGTTTTTCGCCTTTGTAGCGCACTCGGCTGCGGCGTATGTTCCCAGGGTTGCAGTTATCTATTCCGCGACTCATCGCTTCACCTCCTCTCCAACCTTGCGGCGCACGTAACGCTTTATATATCTGAGCAATGGAGAGTCGCTCACACGACAAGCATTCTCCAAAAACGACCACATCTCCACGCCACACACAAACCCCGCAAACAGCTTTGTCAGATTCATTTGCAGAAAATCCAGCACCATCTTATCTATCACATAAGCCATGCATAAAGCTATGATCGTGAACCCCAACTTCTGGGCTGTATGCCACGCCAAGTGGCTCTCGAAAAACCACTCTCGACCCGCTTCACGAGCCTCGGTGCGTGAGGCCATGACACCTGTCAGAAAATCAAAACAGATGAAGCCCACCACGCACCATATCAGAGGCACTACGGGCGCAAACAGAGCCGCGAACGAGATGAGGCAACCACTAAAGAATTTGTACAATACCTCCATCACTCACACAACGATTCATAATGTTATACTTCTTGTCATACTCCGCGATCTGCTCGGCATTGTCATTCAGGTAGTTAGACAACGCTCTAAGTAACGATTTAGCCTTCGTCTTAAGGCCACTCATTAACTCCTTGCGCACTGACTCCTCGGCGGCCTTGCGCGAGGTGGAGCTGCTGACCGTCATACCACCCACGCCGCTCATTGCGTTGAGTCGAGGTTGCACCAAGATTCGCGTATATACAGCCACCGCAGGCGCCAAATAATCGCTCTTGAGCGACTCATATTCTCCTGCCGCCACAGCCTCCAAAAGCGCACGCCCAACAACAGGCTCAATCCAACGCTCGGTGGCCGCTTTGATATCGGCCTTGCAGATCACGCCTTGCGGGATGTAGCCCCCATCGCTGAATGCCAACTCGATAACCTCAGATGTTGAAATAATATTATCCATATCAGTTAATTTTTGTCACGTTATACTTGGTAATCTCCGAGAGGAACTTCTGCTGCTCAGGGTCGTACTCATCATACTCCAAACCATCGGCTTTACGTGCCTCCCACACACGCATATAGATCGGCTTTGAGCGTGTCGGTGGGCGGTTTACAATCTCAAGTGATGAGGCATCCTCGCCCGTCAGTTGTTCGATGATTCGTTTTATCGGTGCAAGCAACTCCTCCTGCTCAGCCAAGATCACGGTGTTGAGTGCCACCTCATATTCGTGGAGGATACGCTCGGCGCTGAAGCCTGCCGAGTAATCCAAACCGCTGAGCGAGCGAAACCACGAGTGGGCAATCACTATATCGCTTGTGGCCTGATCATGAAGCTGACTCCAATCCCCCTCGTTGCTCGACTCGACAGGGATAAATCGCGAGTTGTCGTTCTCAGAGCCCTCACGAATTACAAACATCACCTGCCCTGGGTTGCCTGCAAATTTCTGCTCGGCCATGCGTACTATGCGCTCAGCCTCGGCATCGCTGTCGGCCGAAGCATCCAACATCATCACTCCTGAGAGCTGGAACGAGTTATCCAAGCGCGAGATATTCCAGCAATCGGTCTTGTATGCTATGGCCGAGACGCCCATTCCTGCGATATACTTCGGCACTCCATAATGGCTGTACATCGGCTCATACTCCTTGTAGTGTATCAC
This sequence comes from uncultured Alistipes sp., assembly GCA_964437405.1. Lineage (GTDB taxonomy): Bacteria > Bacteroidota > Bacteroidia > Bacteroidales > Rikenellaceae > Alistipes. The sequence goes on along the minus strand of CAYTGT010000074.1, from coordinate 3,639 downwards.
CGAACGCAACGTGCCATCCTTCTGCTCCTCGAATTTAGGGTATAGCGGCAACTTCGTGGCATCCTCCGCGCGGAATTGACTCCAATCGTGGTGCAACAAGACGTGCTCCGAGTCGCGGCTCAAGCGGCAGCGCGAAGCATCCTGATGGTAGAGCGAGAGGAATGAATGATTCTTATCGGTGACCACCTCCAAAAAGGCATTTCCCATCAACGCCTTGTCGAATGCTAAACGACTGATCACCTCGCGCAACGACTCGCCGCTGCCATTGGCTGAGGCAACAAGATGCGCCAACAGAGGCTTCGACTCATCGTAGGAAAAACCCTTGCCCGCGATGTAGTCGGCCTTGTCATTTATTATGCGGCGGTGGGTTGTCGAGCGGCGCGACATGAGCGAGAGAGCCGAAGGCATCATGTTATCATCGCCCCAGTGCCAAAACTTCTCGCTCTGCACCTTACGCGAGGAGAGCGCAAAGAGCGGTTCTGTCGTGGCATTTCCCACCGCCACCAAAGTCTTTGTTTTTGTGTTATCCATTATTATTTGTCTTTACAGTTATATGTTCCAAGTGTTCCTTTAACCCTCCAAATTTGAATTACTACTTTGCGAAAATTTTTCACATCAGCAATAATTTTGAATTTTGAATTTAAAGTAAAGCTGTGCTTAAATCTTCGCTCTGCAACTTCAATTCGACACTCGGCGAGTTGTTGGGTTTCTGACCCGAATTGAACTTCAGACTCTCAAGACGCAACGCCTGCTCAAAGCCGAAGCGGGGCGAATAACCTACGGTGATCACTTCGCCTGTGGCCATCTCCACACGCGCCACAGCTCCTTCCGCAGCTAAGATCTGCATCAACTCGGTCGAGAACCACTCTTCGGAGAGTTTTCTATCGGAGCGGAGGGTGAGCGTATGTTGTACGCTCACCAATCCATCCTGCGTCTGAAACCTCTCCTCATAGGTCGAGCCGTCATCCACCAACTCCACCTTGATACCCTCGCCCGCAGTCAGATCCTCAATCGAACTCAACTCCCTGACGAGAAACAACTCGGCCGAGAGTATTCCGCCCACAGGCTTGTAGAACTCATTTACGCTCATGGCTCACACTCCTTTCCTTACAGAGTTTAGGCCGTCTGGTTGATCATGGCGCAAACGAGCTCCTCATCCAAGATCTCGCAACCGATAGCAAAGACCGCACGCTGACGGTTCTCCATCTCGTCAGGATTGTACCACATGCGCACCTCTGACGCTGGGTTGTCGGCAGTATTTACAGCCAACACCAAGTTGCGGCGGTCGGTGAAGATGATGAAGTTATCGGAGAGTGACGAGCTACCGATCGAAGGCTCCAAGTTGATCTCAATCACAGGGAATCCGTGATACATCAACTCCTTGCGGCCATACTGATTGTCGTGGTATGATGCCGAGCCGAAGTTTGAATCGAGATAGCTCTCATAGAGCGAGTAGATCTCAGGCGATACGAAGAATGCCACCTGACCCTCTGGATAGAGACCCTTCAAGCGTGGGCTGGCGTTCTTGATGTGCAGGTCGAAGATCTCGTTGACCTTGTACTCCGCGAAGTAATCATCGATCTGGCCGTTGCAGTAGTGAAGTGTATTTGCCTTGACACGCTCATCAATAATCTTGAGCAAGCCATCGAAGCTGTTGTAGCCTGTGTTGAGCGTGCCGCCCTTGTCACCCAACCAGAGATTCATGCGGATGCTCTCGGCAATCGCGCGGCGGAAGAGCTCAGTCTCGGCAGCCTCTAAATCTGTTCCACTCAGATCCTCCATGTTGATGTCGGGGCGGTTTGTGATCAACTCAAAGACTGTCGAGAAGTAGTCGCTTGCCGAAAATGCGTTCTCGGCCTTTACACGCGCCATAGGGATTGTCTTCTGATACTGTGTAGTCTTCACGCCACCGTTCCATGACGAGGCTGTGTCGAATGGAGTCAAGACGTTACCCTTACGATCCCACATATGCACCACAGTCGGCATTGGCATGTTGTAGAGTACGCGGATTCCGAGTGACTCGGCCGAAGGGCCTGTCAACAAAGGACGGAAGAAAATAGTCTCAAGTTCGTGACCTGTATAGTTCTTTGGATTTACGATAATGTTAGACATAATTGATTAAAGTTTTAAAATGGTTTGTTTTTTAATGGTTAGTTAAATGTTTTTGTTTTCTTTGGTGAGGTGAGTTTTCGCTCCACCGAGCCAGCGATAGACGTTTAAAAAATTCAAGATTCACAGGCGTAACGCCTGTTTTGTGAAGCCGTGCTACTTACAGAGATGACTGTTTTTAGTATTATGTTGTGCGTCAGCTTTAATCTCGGCAGAAACATTGGCGGAAAGAGGGCGGAAGTGGAAATTTGCGTTAAAAAATGGAGACTTTTTGATTGCTTCAAAAATGCGTAGCATCCATTTTAGCAAATTTGCGCTTCAGACCCCGACAAGGCTTCACCGAGCGCCTTTTTGCGATACTTTTTGGCGGCAAAAAGTATCAAAACGAATGTTTAGTAGCAACTTAAAACCGTAAAGGTGGCAGATGATGAAAACATACTAAGGCAGAAAACTGAGTGTAGAGATGCCAATCCTCAAAACTTTCAGTTTATCGGTGGCATGACGCAGGTGTAACACCTGTGAATCTTGAATTATCTCATAAACACCTTAGCATCATCCTCATAAGCCTTCTCATTCGAGAGTGAGTGGGCGCGAGCCATTGAGGGATCTTCGGTAGGCTTCACCACACTCTGCAACGCCTTGCGCTGACCCTCGCCAAACTCAATAAGCGAGCGGCCATAACTGCCTTTGCCCTGTGGCAATGAACTCTGCTCCGCTGCCGAAACACCAGCCGCTGAATCCTCCGCCGACCCACAAGTTGCCGAGCTACAAGTTGCCGACTCACAAGCAGCCTCACCAGCCGCCGACTCTGCTGCAACTACGCCACTATCCGTCTCAGATGCCTTCTGCTCCTTGAGAGCTCTCTTTTGCTGAAGTTTCTCCTCGCGCTTTTGCTCAAGGCTTGCCATCCACGCATCCCAGCGGTAGGCAATTCGCCCCAAGAGATATTGAATCACAGCATGCGCCGCACGTCCTATTGCTCGGCGTGTCTGAGCCTTCGTCTGCTCAGGTGTGTCGCAAGCCTTTGCCAAAGCTATCGCCTGCACCTCACCATTCTCCGATGAGTTTGTATCTACGGCTTGCTCTCCCTCCGTGTCGGGAATCGGAATCTCGACCCCAACAAAGAGGTTGTCGATAATCTTATCGGCCAATCCCGCCTCAAGAGCCTCCTCAGCCGTCAACCAACGACCCTCGCCATTGTTCTCGGCCATCAGAGCCGCAAAATGCTCAACTTCGCCCCCTGCATGCATGGCATAGAGGTGAGCCAAACGCTCATCTGTTTTGCGTAAAAGTTCGGCACGATTCTCCAACGACTCGGTATTGCCATCAATCGAGCATGTCGACTTGTGAATCAGATACATAGCATTGCTTGAAATCTCACGACAACCCTTGTCGGCAGCCTGTGCGATAATCGTTGCCGCCGAAGCGGTGTAGCCGTAGCAACGTGTTGTGATACGTGCATCGAGGGCCTGCAACGCATCATAAATCAGTAGCGCATCATTCACATCGCCACCCGTTGATCGGATGTTG
>CAYTGT010000073.1:0-7701 GCA_964437405.1 uncultured Alistipes sp. | reverse complement strand
GATCTGTAGAGATTACCTACCATAACCTGCAAGTTACCCTTGAAGAGACCTGTACCCAAGCTGATAAAGAGAAGTGCACCCAACATGGCGATCATAGCCAATGTGTCACCTCCGAGTGGGAATGAGAGCAAGAGGTAACCCACGAACATGATCGAGATACCGATTGTTACCATCTTACCGAAACCGAACTTGTCGGCCAAGATACCTCCCACGAGTGGCATAAAGTACACTACTCCGAGGAATGTAGAGTAGATAGCACCCGCAACACCCGCATCCAAACCGAAGTTGGCACGCAAGAAGAGAGCGAATACTGCAAGCATTGTGTAATAGCCGAAACGCTCACCTGTGTTGGCGAGAGCCAGCGCATACAAACCTTTTGGTTGTCCTTTGAACATAGTTTTTAGTTATTTAGTTAATTAATATTGTTAGCTTGTGGCTAATTTTGGGCAAATATACAGAAATTTTTATTATATTTGTGTATAAATCAATTTAAAATCACTACTATGGAGAGTTCAAAGAAGGTGTTGGCTATGGTTGAACAGGATGAATGGTTACAACCTGTGGCCGAAAAGATCGCAGAGCGTCATGACCGATATTTGAAACGTATGGCCGCCATTGAGCAGCAGGCAGGGTCGATCGTGGACTATGCCAATGGTTGCCGTTACTACGGCTGGCAGTGGGATGATACGCTGTCGGGTTGGTGGTTTAGGGAGTGGTTACCCGAAGCATACGATGTTTTTATCTTTGGTGATTTTAACTCGTGGCAGCGAACGCAGTTGCGTCTGGACAAAGATCGTAACGGTGTGTGGAGTATATTCCTGCCTGATGCAATGTATGGTCATTTGTTGCAGCATGGGTCGCTCTATAAGTTGCATGTTCATGGAGCCAATGGTTGGCATGATCGTATCCCAGCATACGCCACACGCGTAGTGCAGGACGAGGAGACAAAGAACTATACGGCTCAATTCTGGAATCCTGAAAAACCTTATAAGTGGCACGATAAGAAGTTCGATGCTGCAAAGGTCGGCGATCTACTGATCTATGAGGCTCATGTGGGTATGGCTCAGGAGGAGGCTAAGGTGGGAACCTATAACGAGTTTACCAAAAAGATCCTTCCTCGTATTAAGGAGGCTGGTTACAATGCTGTGCAGTTGATGGCTATTGCCGAGCACCCATATTACGGCTCGTTCGGATATCATGTGGCTAATTTCTTTGCTCCGTCATCACGTTTCGGTACGCCTGAGGAGTTGAAAAAGTTGATTGATACGGCGCATAAGATGGGTCTGGTGGTGATTATGGATTTGGTGCATGCCCACTATGTGAAGAATATGAACGAAGGAATCCTCGACCTCGATGGTTCGGGTCACCACTACTCAAAAGCGGGCGAAGCGGGTTATCAGCAATATTGGGATTCGATGATTTTCGACTATGGCAAGGGTGGTGTGGAGCACTTCCTTTTGTCGAATGTGAAGTATTGGTTGGATGAGTTCCACTTCGATGGCTTCCGCTTCGATGGCGTGACTTCGATGCTCTACTACCATCGTGGATATATCGACTTCGATTCTCGCGACAAGTTCTTCGATGAGGGTGTCGATCTCGATGCAGTAACATATCTGACGTTGGCCAACCGCTTGGTACATGAGTTCCGCCCAAAGGCGACAACCATTGCTGAGGATGTGAGCGGTATGCCTGGAATGTGCTGTAAGATTGAGGATGGAGGCGTTGGTTTCGACTACCGTTTGGGTATGGCGATCCCAGATTTCTGGATCAAGATGTTGAAGGATACTCCCGATGAGGAGTGGAATATATGGGAGATGTGGTCGATTCTGACCAACCGTCTGCCGAGTGTAAAGACTGTGGCTTATGCCGAGTCACACGATCAGGCATTGGTGGGTGATAAGACCATTGCGTTCCGATTGTTGGATAAGTTGATGTACGACTCGATGGATCGCAAGAGCGAGAATTTGGTTGTCGATCGCGGAATGGCTCTGCATAAGATGATCCGACTCGTTACAATCACTTGCGGTGGCGAGGCCTATCTGAACTTTATGGGTAACGAGTTTGGCCATCCTGAATGGATCGACTTCCCACGTGAGGGTAATGGTTGGTCGTGTCAGCATGCACGCCGAATATGGTCGATTCGCGACAACGAGGAGCTTAGATATGGCTTCTTGGCAGAGTTCGACAAGGCGATGATTGAGCTTGTGAAGGAGCGCAAGATTCTCTCGGATGGTTATCCATACAATCTGCTGATGGATGAGCAAAATAAGACGATGGTCTATTCTCATCGTGATCTGATCTTTGTGCTTAATTGGCACGCTACGGCTTCAATTCCAGATTATGAGATTCCGATACATGAAGCTGGTAAGTATGAGTTGTTGCTCTCATCGGATGAGGAGCGTTTCGGTGGTCATGCGCGTCACAAGGTGGGGCAGGAGCACTTCTCGTTCAATGTTGAGGGTGAGGATGGAACGCTTTATCCACGCTTGAAAATTTACAATACCTCACGTACTGCGATGGTGCTGAGGAAGGTGGATTAAGGAGATACGACTTCTAAAAAATTGGGGTTGCTCAACTTTTTTGTTGGACAACCCCTTATTCTTACTTAAACGGTGAATCTGGCTCTTTGGACATTACCCAATAGAATAGTTTGTCGACAATTCCTGGCGCAAACTTCTTTACAAAGTGTGTCGCGCGACCCTCGATCTCCATCAAGCATAGACGCTTGCGGCGTGCGATACCACGTGCAACGATGTGGGCTACCTCCTCGGCGGTCATCATCTTGCCCTCCTCGCGAGGTGTAGATCCCTGCTGTGAGCCATCGGCTGTCAGAGCTGAGAATCGTACATTTGAAGCGGTGAATCCAGGGCAAGCGACCATCACATGCAGACCCTTCTTGAGATTCTCCACGCGGATAGTCTCCAAAAATCCTGTCATGGCAAATTTTGATGCCGAGTAACCTGTTCTGCCTGGCAGACCGTGAATGCCCGCTACCGATGAGATGCCGACCAACGAGCCTTTTGACTTCTGGAGGTATGGGAGCGCAAATTTGGTACAATATACCGTGCCCCAGAAATTGACATCCATCAAGCGGTGCAACACGCTCAGATCGAGATCGTCAAACAGTGCGCGCATAGAGATACCCGCGTTGCAGATCAAGACATCAATTCCGCCGTAGTTATCCACAGCCGTCTTAATCAACTTCTCGCAATCCTCCACCTTAGTCACATCGCAAGCTGAATATACTGCCTGACCGCCGTTCTGGGCGATCTCCTTGCAAAGTGCATCCAATTTGTCGGCCTGACGTGCGCCAAGCACAACCTTAGCACCCATCTGGGAATATACTTTGGCCATCGCCTCGCCGATACCCGAAGAGGCACCTGTGATGACTACAACTTTTCCGTTTAATTTGTTACTCATATCTGTTTGTTTTAGTTCCTATGCTTAAATCTCAATGCTCAGCCCATCGTAGGCCATCTTGACGTTGGCGGGGAGCAGTTTCTCACTTTTTTCGTGCAGGCCAATGTCGTGGGACATGTGTGTCAGATAGGCTACGCGTGGCTTCACCTCAGCGATAAGCTGTAATGCCTCCTCTACGTTGAAATGAGAGTAATGTGGCTCAAAACGCAGAGCATTGACAACCAATGTGTCTACGCCTCGCAACTTCTCCACCTCGCCGTCAAGCAACTCCTTGAAGTCGGTCAGATAGGCCAGTCGGCCGATTCTGAAACCTGTTGTCTCAAAACGGTTGGAGTGTCGCCCCATGATAGGTGTGATTTTGTGGCCTTTGAGCAGGAAATCCTCTCGCGGATCAAACTCATGGAGTCGCATTTCGGGTACACCTATATATTTATTACTCACAAAGGCATAATCAAAATCTTTGCGGACGACCTCGGCAGTGCGGTGCGTGGCATATATGTCGATGGGGCGGATGGTAGGGTAGTCGACAAAGTTGAATGCCCTCACATCGTCCAGACCGCCCGTATGATCTTTATGCTCGTGGGTCAGCAATATTGCATCCAACGTGCGAACGCCCGTACGCAACATCTGCTGGCGGAAGTCGGGTCCCGCATCTATAACCAATCGCAGATCCTCACACTCGACCATCGCCGATGTGCGCAGACGTTTGTCGCGCTCGTCTGTTGATTGGCATACCTCGCAACGGCAACCGATAACAGGAACGCCCTGCGAAGTTCCTGTGCCTAAGAATGTGAGTCTCATATCGCTGTGGTTTATATATTCTCAATCTCTTGTTTGGCTTTGCGTGAGAGCTTCTTTGTCACCTCATCATAAGAGTGGTCGATCAGGCTCTTTAGCAACTCATCTTCTATCATCGAGACATGATGCTGATTCCAATACTTCTTGTTGAAGTGCCACGCAGGCTCGATGGCAGAGTAGCGTTCTCTGAGTTCAAGGGCGTATTCCGCATCGCACTTTAGAATAAGCATATCGGGCTTTTCCAACGCTATGCATGCGAAGATCTTTCCTGCAACCTTGAATACCAGCGTGTCATCATCGAAAGGAAACTCCTCGCACGCACCCCTCTTTGTGAGACAATACTCTCTTATCAGTTCAATGTCCATCATCCTATTCGGGTTTATAACCGCTATCTTCGTGAAGTTGGTTTGAGTTTGCGGCCGCTACTGCCAATTCATCGCAACGGTTATTCTCGACCGTTGAGGCGTGACCCTTAATCCAGACGAATCGCACATTGTGACGGCGATAGACTCTCAAAAAACGCATCCATAGGTCGGGGTTTTTCTTTCCTGCAAAGCCCTTCTTCTCCCATCCGAAGACCCAGCGTTGGTTGACAGCATCCACCACATATTTCGAGTCGGAGTAGACGGTGACATTGTTGCCATCTTGTTTGAGCGCCTCCAATGCTACGCAGACGGCCATCAACTCCATACGGTTGTTGGTCGTTAGGCGGAATCCCGAAGCCAACTCCTTGCGGTGTGGTCCCGACAGTAATACCACGCCGAAACCTCCTCGCCCTGGGTTGCCCTGTGCCGCACCATCGGTATATATTGTAATATCTGCCATGTCTTATCTCTCTACATATACAGCCATCGTCTGTGGCGCCAACTCTATCTCTAAATCTCCTTTGCGCAGTTTTAACCGCTTGTCGCTCTGTATGAGCGAATCATCTTGTGGCAGTTGGTCATTCTGATAATAATAACGTTCAAAACGTCCGCCCCTAAGATGCGGATTTTCGATTGTAGAGCGAAACGCCTTATCAGAGCCGTTGGCTACGATATAAATCCACTTGCCATCCTCTCTGTGAAGCGCCGCTGCCGCTACAAACTCATCCCCACAAAGCAACGGATACCACTCTCCTCGGCCTGCGTAGCGAGTCAGAAGCGAGTAGGCGTAATACTGCGGGCGCAACTGAAAATCCTCTTTCAAATATTTGTATCGTTCATCGCCTGCGTACTCCTTTTTAGCCGAAAGCCACAAACCTAATTGTTGCATACTGCCGTATGGATCTGTCGCACTATAGTATTGATCGAGTAGCGACCAATAGCTTACCCTCGAAGCCCCACTATTGAGCAACATAAGTGCAATGCGGGTCATCAATACTCCGCGCTCATAGCGGTCAATATCTCGTTGGCGCGAAGAACCTACATTCTCGTTCGAGCCGAACTCCCCTATGAAGTGGCGTTTGCCTGTGGGCGCAACAGCTTCGATATTGGCTTTCTGCCACGCCGCGATTTCGGAATTTGGTGTCGTGTAACCGAATTTATAGGTGTGGGAGTTGTAGCAATCTGCGACATCATCTACCGTGGCGACCGCATGACGCAGAAAATCTATGTTCTCAGCATCGTCTGAGAGGTTGAATTTCAGTTTCTCTCTTACTCCATCGCGTCTTAGGCGTTTGTCCAGCGTGTGGCACATTGAGGTGTAGTGCTCTTTGTCAACCTTGCCGTCAATTTTATAAGCCCAACTCGGCTCGTTCATTAGCGTGAACTCCTTGATGCATGTGTAGCCCTTTTTAAGTAGTAGCCAATGCAACGCCGCCGAGATATTTTCCGACCACTCCTCTTGATCGACTGCTGGTACGCACCAATCTTCTGTTGAGTTTCCCTCAGCTAAGAAGTGAATCTTGCCATTCCAATGGCGGTTGCAACCCCACATCGTCAGTGTGATATCAATCTTCTGTTCTTCGGCCAGATCCAACAACTTACAGAGCGACTCCATCTCAAGGGAGTTGAAATTCATCTTATCCCAATCTATCGTGTTGGGGTCATTGTTGTCGTTGTACGGCTCGTACCATGTGGGCATCAACATCACACGCATACGTTTTATGCCCATCAGCTTCACGCGGCGCACGAAAATATCCTCCCAAACACTCTTGTCGTAGGAGCGGCGAATAATATTTTGTGACCAGAAATGGGGATCATACTCCACCGAGGGTGCTTCTACGATGTGTGACGGAGACTCCTCTACACTCATCTTAAAGCAAGGGGCCTGAGCCGCAACCCAGCCCCCAAGCATAAGCCCCAAGAGGGTAAATATCCCTTTCTTGATCATTTGCGCTGATTTTATAGTAACCCTTCGGTCGACTACTTCATAGCCTCCATACGCTCCTTGATGGCCGCGATCTTAGCCTCGGCGTCAGCCTTCTTAGCCTTCTCGTTGGCTACAACCTTCTCAGGAGCAGAGTTTACGAAACGCTCGTTAGAGAGTTTCTTCATTACACTTGCAAGGAATCCCTCCAAATATGTGAGCTCGTCAGCGAGCTTCTTCAACTCAGCCTCCTTGTCGATCATCTCGCCCATAGGAACGAAATACAGAGTAGTCTTGACGATGAAAGCATCTGCCGTAGGATCCTTCTCCTCGATGAGGTTGATCTGGCTCAAGTTACATATTTTGGCGATTACAGGAGCATACTCCTTTGGATAGTTGTCATCTGCTATTACGTTAAGCTCCAAAGCCTGCTTCTGTGCGATATTCTTCTGCTTGCGTACGTTGCGGATGCCTGTGATAACCTCGGTTGCCAACTCAAAGCGAGCAAGCAACGCCTCGTTAACCTCCTTAGCCTGTGGCATAGGAGCGTACATGATAGACTCGCCCGCAGCATGTGGTGCAAGATCCTGCCAGATCTCCTCTGTGACGAATGGCATGAATGGATGGATCAGACGCATCAACATATCGAAGAATGTGCGTGTCGCCTCCATTGTTGCCTTATCTGCTGGCTGCTGATATGCAGGTTTAACCATCTCCAAATACCAACCGCTGAAGTCATCCCAGAAGAGTTTGTAGATTCGCATAAATGCCTCAGAGATGCGGTATGATGAGAAGAGGTCGTTGATCTCAGCAATAGCCTTCGAGAGAGTCTGCTCGAACCACTCGATAGAGAGGCGGTTGTTCTCGCTCTGTGCCAAATTCTCATCCACCTGCCACATAGAGATCAAGCGGTAGGCATTCCAGATCTTGTTACCGAAGTTACGACCCTGCTCGCAGAGCGCCTCATCGAACATCACATCATTTCCTGCCGAAGATGAGAGCATCATCGCTACACGCATACCGTCAGCACCATACTTGGCAATAAGGTCAAGTGGATCAGGCGAGTTGCCGAGCTGCTTCGACATCTTGCGACCCAACTTGTCGCGCACGATACCAGTGAAATATACATTGCCAAATGGCTTTTCACCGCGATACTCATAACCTGCCATAATCATACGAGCTACCCAGAAGAAG
>CAYTGT010000072.1:0-7708 GCA_964437405.1 uncultured Alistipes sp. | reverse complement strand
ACTCCCGTTACACAACACACCTTCGAGCAGTGGCGTTGACAGACCTTCTCATCGCGTGATCCCACGCAGTGCAGGATAGCTATACGGCGAGGCTTACCTCCATTTTTTAGACGCACCTCTCCTCGGTTGAACATCTGCTCAAGATCGGCCGATGTGATGACGTTATCGTATATGCCATAGCCATACTCCTCCTTGATACGGGCATCGAAGAGAGTGAATCCAGTGGCGATTACAGCCGCATCACATGTGAGCTCCTCGCCTGAACTAAGAGTCACCTTTTTAGGGGTGATGGCAGTGGCCTCCGCTCCAGTCATGAGTGTGAAATTTTTTGCTCCTGTGAGTCTGTGACGTAGTGCCGAGAGCACCTCATCAGCAGGAGTATATGTCGGGAAGAGTTTATACCAATTACGCAGCTTGCCGCCTGTGTTCTGCTCCTTCTCAAGTAGTGTCACCTTTACACCCTCTTTCAAAAGTTCACCAGCACATTGCATTCCTGCTACACCTCCACCAATAACTATTACGTGTCTCATCTCTATCTGTTAATCTTGTAAAGTCTATCTTCTGTACAACTGTTAATCAATGCCTCCTCTGGACGACCGATATATTTTCCGTTACGTCCCAAGTATTTAGCCGCAGGATCATACTCTATACCCAACTTGTCGAGTAGCGGCTCGACATCGACCTGATGCATCTGCATTCCCAAATCTGCCCACGGATCGTACCCGAGGATCAAACCTGCCATCTCCTCGTATGTCAAGACGGGAATACCCTGACCATTCTGACCATAAGTTGTGCCCTCCATCTCGGCTATGGTGTATTGCCATTTGTCGAGGAACATCGAGCATCCAGGGCAGTTGCAGACAATGAAATCGGGCTTCTGCGGTGCCATGCTCTCCAACTTCTTGTGCGAGTTGGCGATCGAGTAACCACGATTGGCCTGTACCAAGTAGTTGCGGAATCCGAATCCACAGCAGTGGCGGCGCTCAGGGTAATCGACAATCTCGCCACCCCAACTCTCGACCATACCAGCCAAGACATAAGGAAACTCCGAACCTCCTACTCCCTTTTTAGGGAATATCTTTGCATAGTGACATCCGATATGTTCCACCACACGCAATGGCTCGCCTGTATAAGCGTTGATCAACTTACGTTTCGCCTTTTGTGCAATCTCCTCACGATGGTGGAAGATCACATCCGAGGTGTGCGCCAAATTCTTTGGCAACTTAAATTCGCGGCCTGTGGCTTTGTAGAGGTTCTCGCGGGTCTTTTCCAATGTCTCAGGAAACTCCTCCCACGTAGCCAATAGCTCGGTGTAGATACCAAACGAGGTAATGCACGAAGATGTGAAATTCTCGTAACCCGCCTCACTCATCAATGCAAACTGACGAGCTACTACCGTCATGATAGTCTCCAGAGGAACAATATCCGAGTGGTAACCGATTCCTGTACATGAGGTGTGTAACGGATCGTCATATATGTCACGTCCCAGATCCTTGCCTAAGATACTCAAAAATACCTTTTCGCTACCAGGGAAAAAGTTTTGACGGATGCAAGAGCGGGCATAGTAGTAATTATTGTCTGCAATCTCTTTCTGATATTCAGTCCAACTTGATCGTTTCATCGGCTCTCTGATTTAATAATGTTCGTTGGAGTTTTGTGTGTAAACATCCAAAAAATACTTCTCGTCTGCACCATCATAACCCATCTCTTTGGCCTTCTCATTAGAGAACTTCTCGATGGTTTGGAACATCTCTGTGCCACCCGTAATGTCAAATATCTTACGCAACTCCTCCAAAGTCTCATCGCTTGTGCGGCGCAGAGCACCTGCCCCTGATTTATTGTATGTCTCGGAGTATTGGGTATAGATTTCTTGATCGTGATCATATATCCATCTCCAGACAGTACCTTGTTCGGGGTGTAATTCAGGTTTGATGGCTGTCGGCACAAGGCAATAACCTGTACGCAGGATATTGTCGCCGATGGCACGTTTGAGTGCCAACTGCTGACGCCCCTTCTCACTCTCGACAAAGAATCCCAACTTCTGCGACAGTGTGCGCAGAGCCTGAATCACATATCCTGGTGTGTTACCTCTTGGGCAACGAGGACGGCACGACATACACTCTCCGCAATACCATATCACATTGCTTTTCAAGAGCTCCTCAATAGCCTCGTCATCGCGCGTCTGCACGATGCTGACTATTTGGCGAGGATCGTAATTGTAGAATGCCGCAGCGGGGCATACAGCAGTACAAACTCCGCAGTTCATACATGCCGAGAGGCCCTCCTTCATGCGGATATCCTCCATTAATAGATCGAAGTATTTTGACATAAAAATAGGTAACTTTGCTTTTCTGTTGCAAAGTTACCATGTTTAATCGAGATGGAAGGTAGTAAAAATACCTATTTGTTATATTATCTCACTGGAAATTCTGTTATTCGGAGTGTTGTGCAACCGTAGGGTATTAGCGTGATATCCACCTCTTGACCCACTTCTCCATTGGCGGGTTGTTGGTTGTGGAATGAGAAATCTGCCGCCGAGTTGTACTCCATGCCCCATGTTGGCAACTTCAAAGCCTTAGCCTTGATCATAATCGGCGCACCCTCTAAAGACCAAGGAGTGGTGGCGTTGTTATTATTGCTTTTTTCGAAAACAAAACTTTTCTCTATAGCATTTGCTCCGAGCTGATTTCCGCGTAGAGCCACATTCCATTCGGTTGGAGATGTAACCTCGTAGTAATACTTGCCTAAGTTCTTGATATCATCACCCTGACAGATGTGTTTCTCCCAATTCTCCTCCATCTTTAATGCGTAGATTAATGGGCCGCGTGTGATAACAGCTCCATTGTCCCACCAACGCTCCGAACGCACTTTGGCATTAAGTGTTAGAATCAGTGTGTCGCCATGCTTCCAATTGCGAGCGATGCGGATTGTACCTTTGTGTGGGCTCTCGGCTTTGAACTCGTGACCATTTATCGTCAAGCTGTAACCTTCACTCCAATCGGGGATACGCATATCAAGTGGGAATGTAGCCTCTTTGTTTCGCCCCTTAGGGAAGCTGAACGAGAGCGTTATTTGCTCCTCAAATGGATATGATGTCTGCTCCTTGATTACAATCTCCTCGCCCGAAGGTAGGGTAGTGCTGAGTGTCGATGGCGCATAAACCATAGCCGCCAACCCTCCTTCTGCACTTCTGAGCCATAGATTCTGCACAAACTTTGGCCATGCCTGATGCAGATTACAAGTGCAGCATGGGTAACCCGTAAGTTGGCCAAATAGAATGTCAGTGTCTTGGTGAGGAGTGGAGAAATGGCGAGGTTTACGTGTCACTTCTACTTGATTAACCTGTTGATAATACTGTCGGGCATCTCCTTGATCGGTGATTTGTGTTGGTAGGGCGTTGTATGTCACGCGTTCCAATAAATCGGCATATGTATTGTCGCCCGTAATGCGGTACATCTCCTCTAAAGAGTACATCATCTCAACGGCAGTGCACAACTCCGAGCCGCGTGTCGGATTGCCGAAGTGTAGTAGTTCATCACCAGCCCACAAACCCGTAGGAAATCCTATTGTGTGGCGAATACGGCGCAGTGCCTCTAATGGTGCGTTGAGATACTTCTCATCGCTCGATTGTTGATAATAGATTACAGGTCCCTTGAATCCTTGACCCAAATTGACGCAGTGCAGACTGTTTTGACGGAAAAGGTGGTTGTCTGTAGTGAATCGTGCAGTCCAGTTGGCTGATTGCGAGTGGATAATCTCGCCCAATTCAAGTAATGCTTTATCTGCGGTTATGTTGTAGAGCCAATGTACGATCAAAAGGTTGTCGCCAGCACGCTCTGTTGCCCAAAATGTCCATTTGCCCAGAGGGGTTGTGGGTAACATCTTGAGTTGATAGTGGAAATAGCGAGTCATAAAATCAATGACACGCTTATCGGCTGTGGCCATGTAGTATTGTTGCAGGATCTTCAGCGCAACCATGCGAGGCCACCAATCTGCGGCATTGTTTCTCTGCATACCTGCGATATATGAACGGTCGGTATCAGGCCCGAAATAGCCGCTCTCCTTTTGTGAACTGAGAATCGCCTCGACCCATTTCAATGCTTTGGCTTTCAGTTCTTTGTTCCCCATGATATAGGCCATAGGCAAAGCTCCGTCAATCCAATATGGACCACGCTCCCATGCATCACCCTCGCCACCGAGCCATGCGTTATTGTCGCCCACGACAAACTCATAAATCTGATCCAAATTGCCCGTCATGCCATCAAGCATGCTCTGCATCTGGTTGTGAAGCCAACCTTCGGGCTTGATCTCTCCCAACGGAAGTTGTGCATAGGGTACCTCCTTCAAAGGTGCGCGATTGAATATAGGTTGAGGAGTGTTTTCACGCTTTTTAGCCTCAATGTTTGACACGCCAAAGAGCATGATGGTAGCAAGTAGTAGGTGTAGTAGTCTCATGAGGAAAGTCTATTTTTTAGCTTTTCGCTGGTATGTTTCAAATGCAAATGGATGAGGGTATTTTTCGCCTCGTTCGTACGACTCTCGATTTATGAGTTGCCATTGATTTTCATCCCATTCTGGGAATGATGTGTCGCCCTCATATGAGTGATATACTCTGGTCAGATACAATCTATCGGCTACATCCAATGCCAAAGCATAAATTTGTGCACCACCGATAATGAAGATCTCCTCCTCTTGTGGAAACAAGGCAATAGCCTCCTCCAAAGAGCTGACAACGGTGCATCCTTCGATTTGACGAGGTGTACGGCTGATTACTACATTGGTACGGTTGGGAAGTGGGCGACCGAGCGAGTCATAGGTCTTGCGTCCCATGATTACGGGATGCCCCGATGTGGTACGCTTAAAGAACTTCATATCCTCTGAGATATGCCATAAGAGGGCGTTCTTGTCACCTATTATGCCGTTTTCAGCAACAGCTACAATAATACTAACCATAGTGTTATGTGGTTTTATGTAGTAGAATATGTTTTATCGGTCTTAGAATGACATTGGGGCCTTGATGGTCGGATGTGGATCGTAACCCTCCAACGAGAAGTCCTCATATCTGAAGTCGAACACCGATTTTATCTCAGGATTGAGCTTCATTATAGGCAATTGGCGTGGCTCGCGTGAGAGCTGCTCCTCGACCTGCTCCATGTGGTTGAGATAGAGGTGAGTATCACCCAATGTGTGAACAAACTCGCCCGCCTGCAGACCACACTCCTGCGCAATCATCATCGTCAGCAAGGCATAAGATGCTATGTTGAATGGTACACCTAAGAAAGTGTCGGCACTACGCTGGTATAGCATACAAGAGAGTTTACCATCGGCCACATAGAATTGGAACAATACATGGCATGGTGGCAGAGCCATATCCTCAACCTCTGCGACATTCCATGCCGAGACTATCATACGGCGTGAGTCGGGGTTATGCTTGATTGTCTCGATCACCTGACGGATCTGGTCGATGGCCTCCCCATTGCCACATGGCCAGCTACGCCATTGGTAGCCATAGACATGATTCAAGTCACCGAATGTGTACCCCTCAATAGGTGATGCGACTCTGTTTTGTGCCGCTTCGAGGAATGCCTCCATCGTTACAGGCAATACCCCATGACGAACACAGAGTTCGTTATAATAGCGGTAGGCATCATTATCCCAGATATGAACACCATTGTCGACCAAGTATTTGATGTTGGTATCTCCTGCCAAGAACCACAGCAGTTCATGGATTACACCCTTCAAAAAAACCTTCTTTGTTGTGAGCAAAGGGAATCCCTCCTGAAGATTGAAGCGCATCTGATGGCCAAATACACTACGGGTACCTGTTCCCGTACGATCGCTCTTTACTACACCCTCTTGCTGGATTCGTCTTAGTAGGTCGAGATATTGTTTCATAGTTCAAAAGTTTTAAGTGAAAGGTTGCCCTCGTCATCCAAAGTGGCATATTGCACCTCGTCATCCCAATTACTTAGGAAGCAGATGCGATGGCCATCCTCGGTATAGTCGTAAGGGAAGTGCATGTGACCGAAGATGATGTAGTCGGTCTGAGGGTTGGCGAGTTTATACTCTTTGGCATAGTCGATCAAAAACGATAACGACTCGACACAGAGGTAGCCTCCCGAATGAGATTTACGCGATTTACCGCTCCACCATTGACCGAAAGTCATAGCTATATCGGGATGTACCAACCACGAAAAGAGTGTGCGCAAGATTGTACTGCGGAAACCTGCATTCATCAACTTCAACATGGGTTTATGTCCCACGTTCATATTGTCGCCATGAGCCAAAAAGAGATTCTTCCCGCAGAGTGTGATTTGTTGAGGTGTGAAGAAGACCTCGACACCGCACTCGCGTTTCAGATAATCTTTTGCCCACATATCGTGGTTGCCTGTGATCAGATAGATCTTGACTCCTCGGTCTGTCAGTTCGGCCAACTTGCCGAATGTGCGGACAAAGCCTTTGGGAACAACACGCTTATACTCCCACCAGAAGTCGAAGATGTCACCCAACAAAAAAATGCCGTCAGCATCGCTGGCGGCCATATCTAACCACCTCACAAAACGTTGCTCAGTGCGATGAGTCCACTGCTCACCACCTGCACCGAGATGAACGTCTGAGGCGAAATAGTACATACTTTTGTTTAAATGTGTTTTTTGATCTCTGTCTCAAGTTTTTCTCCTGTCAAATCCTTAGCCACGATAGTGCCGTTGCGGTCAATCAGGTAGTTTGCAGGCAATTTAGAGACATTATACAACTTCAATGAGCTGGAAGCCTGTCCCTGAAGGTCGCTTACCGAGATCCAAGGCAACTTCTGCTCCTGTACGGCGTTGATCCATGTAGCCTTCGAGGTGTCGATACCCACTTGATAGATCTCGAAGCCCTTATCGTGATACTTAGCATAGATCTCTTTCAAATCAGCATTGATAGCGTTACCATTACCGATAGCGGCCGACCAGAAGTGAAGCAGGATCACATTGCCCTCCAATGCCGAAAGACTCTTCTCATTGCCGAACATATCAGACATCTTGATCTCAGGGAAACTTGTCTCCTTGATATTTGAGAGCAAGTTCAACTGGGCATACATGCGAGCAATCTGAGTTCGCAAGATAGGCAGATATGGGCTTTCAGGATATGACTGCTCGATAGCCTCGGCTACTGTGCGGTAGTAGATCACATCACTATCGCCGTTGAAGAGGTTGGCATCGTTCGGAATACGCTGATATAATGCATAAATGGCCGCGATACGATCCTTATTCTCGATGATGAATCGCAGCTGGCTACGCTTGATACCACGATACAATTCGGTGTACTCCTTCGAAATAGCAGAGGTCTGCTCCTCGCTTAGACCGTCAGTATATTTGGCGATTATCTCGTTCAAACGTGCAACACCATTGATATACTCTTTGTTAAATTTGTGCAAAAGTTCTGACTCTGTAGAACCCTCCACTTCGCAGTTGCGCAGTACACTACCTGCCGACTGAACATTGATTTTGTCACCACGCTGAACAAGCAATGGAATACGCTCGTTGTCGTAGATGACATTGTAAAGCGTAGGTGTGGCTGTCGCCTCGTTGATTCGGAGTGTGAAACTACCATCTTCAGCGAGCTTGACAGAGTCGATGATGGTCTGCTCCAAAGTGGTATTCTGCTCCAAATATACCATATCTGCATCCGAGCCGACACAGCGACCCGCGATCTTAACCTTAGA
>CAYTGT010000071.1:0-7725 GCA_964437405.1 uncultured Alistipes sp. | reverse complement strand
GTGTCGCACCGCTCTCTAACTCAAACTCATGGTCGTATTTATAATACTGCGTCATTACTTAGCCTTAGCAAATGCCTGTTCAAAGTCCTCAATTATATCTTCCACGTTCTCCAAACCGAGCGAGATACGCAACAGAGTAGGAGTCACGCCAGCAGCTTTCAAATCGGCCTCACTGAGCTGCTTATGAGTTGTAGAAGCGGGGTGAGTTACAACAGTGATCGAATCGCCGATCATAGTCATATTGGCCGCCAACTTCAACGACTCAACAAACTTCACAGTACTCTCCAACGAGCCCTTCAACTCGATAGCAAACACAGCCGAAGATCCATAACGATAGTATTTCTTAGCGTTCTCATAACCCGCATGATCCTCATAACCTACGAAGCTCACGCGCTCAACCTGCTCGTGCGACTTACAGAACTCAGCCAAACGCCATGTAGACTCCACCTGATGTTTTACTCTGAGCGACAGGGTCTCCAGACCAATCATCATCAGATATGTATCGAAAGGAGATGGACAACATCCGAAATCGCGCAAACCATCAACTCTACATTTCACGATAAATGCTGCCGAGCCAAATGTTTTATAGAGATTCAGACCATGATAACCCTCCGAAGCGCCATCAATTTGAGGATATTTACCATTTGACCAATCGAAATTACCGCCATCAACGATTACACCGCCCATAGCAGTACCATGACCATTAATCCACTTGGTAGCCGAATCAACCACGATGTTTGCACCCCAATCGAACGGATTACACAAATATCCCGCAGCACCAAAAGTATTATCCACAACAAATGGCACAGCCTTCTCCTTAGCCAAATCGCCCAACGCCTTCAGATCGGGAACATCGCATGTTGGATTACCCATACTCTCGACATAGATCAAGCGAGTATTCTCATCCACCAACGCCTCGAAATCCTCCTTAGCCAAACTCTTGGCGATACGGCACTCAATACCCAGATTACGAAGCGAGATGCGGAATTGGTTGTATGTTCCACCATAAAGGAATGGCGAAGCAACGATATTTTCGCCCTGTTTGGCAAGAGCCGACACAGTGATCAAAATCGAGGCCATACCCGAACTTACAGCCAAAGCACCCACAGCGCCATAGAGCGATGCGATACGCTCCTCATAAGCCGATGTTGTTGGATTGTGCAGACGGGTATAGATATTTCCTGGCTCGCTCAACTCGAAAAGGTTGGCGGCATATTCGCAACTCTTAAAATGGTAGGCCGCAGTAGGGTATATCGCCACACCACGCGAGCCTGTATGATCTACATGATAACCGCCATGAATCTGACGGGTCTCAAAACGTAATTTCTTATCTGACATATATTACCTATATTTTCTCTCAAACGCACGTAAAAACGCGCACACTGAGTAAATTCTCAAAAAAACTGATTTTGTGATTTGATTTGTGTCTTCGACACTCGACAGTGCATAACCACCGAAAATTAGAAACGTGCCTGGCGGCACATTCGCATATACCCTACCATCATGTTAATGGTCTCCGAAAGCGGATATTGTCTGTTTAGCATTGTAGTCATTATGCACACATGAATATTATTACGACAAAGATAGCACTATTTTTTTGAGTTTAGCCGTCTACCCTAAAAAAAATCACACCCAAGAGGGGAGAATCAGCATTTTTTTCGTAAATTTGTCATACAAGAGAACACCACAACCTATAACAACCGATGAAAAAAATTATTCTTTCACTCTGTTTTCTGTCGATCCTATTGATTACGCACGGTGCCGAGCCTCAAGACTCTGTTGCGATAGTCAATGCCAAATGGGAAACTTTAACTACCAAAGATGGACTAATCCATCGGCGCACACAAATTCACGATTTGTTTGGCAGCACACAATCCATCAACCTCATAGAGATAAAACCTTCAGCCAAACGCAAATTTGCCATCGCAGGTAATCAAGGAATGATAAAAACCAGCCTTCAAGCCAAATCACACAGCGCATTAGCGGCCATTAACGGCACATACTACAATATGACGACAGGCGCTTCGGTTGGTTTCTACAAAATTGACAACACAGTAATTGACTCCACCGCTGTTTCGCAATTCGCAACACGTATCAACGGAGCTATAAAAGTGCACCGTAGAGATCTTAAAATCATCTTCTGGAGCCATCAGATAGAACAGAATTATACAAAACGTAAAGGCACAGTGTTGGCATCAGGACCGATAATGCTTCAACGCGGCAAACTATGTGACCTGAGCCGTTGCGACTCAACATTTGTCGCAACTCGTCATCCTCGATCAGCCATCTTCACCAAGCGAAATGGTAGCGTGGTATTTCTTACCGTTGACGGCCGATCGAAGGGCAATGCCGATGGAATGAGCATCACGGAATTGGCATTTTGATCAAAATCTTAGGTGGCCGCGATGCTCTAAATCTCGATGGTGGAGGTTCGACAACTCTATGGCTAAAAGATTATGGCATAATGAATTATCCGAGCGACAACAAACTATTCGACCACGAAGGCGAACGTTCAGTATCGAACATCATATATGTAAAATAACCACACTCCATCAATTCGCTTTAAACAAAACAAAAAAAATACTAAATTTATGAGACTTTTTTCTATTCTTTGCTGTCTATCACTCATAGCATGCAACACAGACAAAGTAGGAGAGCCATATCGAGGTTGGCGCAGTGGCGAGATGGACATCCACCACATCTATACAGGACATGGAGAATCGAATTTTCTAATCTTCCCCGATGCTACCTCCATGCTGATTGATGCAGGCGACCATGACCCTGCATACGAGGTTTTCCCTTACATGACCAAGCCTATGCCCGACAACTCACGCCGAGCTGGCGAGTGGATTGCACGCTACATCGAGCGAGTTAATCCCAACAAAAAACAAGTAGATTATCTCATGTTATCACATTTCCATGACGACCACATGGGTAGCATCAGCGCCAACGGCGAGATGACCACAGGACGCACCCCCGATTACAAGTTGGTCGGCATACCACACGTAGGCGAGTGGATACGTTTCGGAACAGCTTTTGATCGTGGATATCCCGACTATAACTACCCTGTTAAAATCGGAGGTCGAGAGGTCGAAAACTACCTCGCATTTTTGAAGCACCATATTGAGAAGTACGGTCTAAAACAGGAGAAGTTCGAGGTCGGTAAACTTAACCAAATATCACTTCGCCATAAACCCGAGAAATATGCTAAAAATTTCTCTATTCGCAACCTTGCGGCCAACGGAGAGTTATGGAATGGGGAGGGTGAAAGCACTACCCGATATTACGATCTCAACCCAGCAAACAAAGAGGGAGGACAGAACGAAAACACAAAGAGTATAGCAATCCGAATTGACTATGGATCATTCAGTTATTATACAGGCGGTGATCTTACTTGGGGTGTACGCGATGCCGACAACAACTCTATCAACTTAGAGGCAAAGGTGGGCGAGGTGTGCGGTCAAGTGGATGTCTGCAAGTCAAACCATCATGCCTACCGCGACTCTATGCACGAGGGATTTTTGGATGCTATCAAGGCTAAGCACTACATCAACTGCACGTGGGATTTGCAACACACTCAGCCAGAGATTATGAAACGTATGCTCTCGAAGAGCGACTGCTTGATTTTCCACCAATACCTATGGCCTGAGCAGATGGCCAAACACGAAGGTGAGGAGTGGACCGAAAAGGTCATCGAACAAGGACATGTTGTAGTAAAAGTCTACGACAACGGACGCAAATACAAGATCTACATCCTCTCAGCCGAAGATGAGCAGATGATCATAAAGGCTATTTATGGCCCATACAATAGCTAAAAGATAGGTAGCAGAAAGGGCGAGTGGTGCACATTCAAAGCCAGCTCGCTCAGCACGCTACAACGCAACTACATCGCTCTGATCTAAGATATTGTTAAGCAGAGCATATACCGTAAGGCCAGCAACAGACTTGATGCCGGTCTTATGTGTTATATTCTTACGATGGGTGATGACCGTATGGATCGAGATATTCAGTTCATCGGCAATCTCCTTATTGGCCAGACCCTTAGCCACCAACAGTAATACATCAATCTCACGATCCGACAAATCGTGACTATCATTATAAGGATTTATTTCGCTCTTCTCCACAGCTTTACGCAAGCGTTGAAGAATCTGCAACTCATTGTCATAGAGATTCACTACGCCATCAAATTGGCGCATATACTCATCATCGCGCACCGTCACAGAGAGCACCACCAACGCCACACTCTGCAACGATGGATATATCGAGCGTAAATTGCCACCCTCAGCCACAAATTGCGAAGACAACAACACCAAATCGGGCGACAGCACAACACTACGCTCCTCCAATTCACGTAAGCTTCTGACCGATCCTACCACCTCAAATTCCGTATTTGCGGCCAATACCGACTTCAATCCCGCAACAACGATATGCGAGGTGTCAACTATCACAACCCTGCAACGCTTCATAAGCTCAGCCTCCTCTCTATCTCAGCCACAGCAGGGGCCAAAATTTTAAGTTCCAAACGAGTGTGCTTGGCAAGCTCCTCTCTCAAATCAAAGACATCAAAGAGCAATTCACTGCGTTGTTGTGTAGTGCAACTCTCAGGCAGATATTTAATCAAAATACTCTTTATATCATCCACCTTGTCGCAAATATCGGTGTGATTATCCATAAAATCCACAATAGAGTGGTGGGTCCGCTCCGACTTAGCCAACGACTCTACATAAGGGAAAATCTCGCGCTCCTCATACTCCAAATGAGCATGAACCTCCTCAGCATAGCCTTCGTAGAATTTATGTAAAATCGCACGCTGCTTCTCATCACACTTTTCAAGCAGCTGATCCACACCTCGACCAATACGGGGAATCAACACATCGCGATAGAGCAAATGCGAAGCCTTCAGATACCTCAACAAAAGGTTTAAATCAGATGTGGTAACGCCTTTTACATCAGGGTTATAATCCGCCGATGAATAGACTTGACATATCATCAAAAATATCTCCGCCGAAAATCCATTTCGGCGAGAGATCTCCTCCACCGAAACATCTCCAAACGGGAACTGTATATCCAATCGCGAGAAGAGCGAAAGCAACGAGTAATTGGCATCTATCAACTCGACAAGTGTCATATCTAAAGAAAACACCACTCGGCCATTTCCATCAACTTTATATCCCTCCATAATACGACCTTTACAAACCAAAAAACATTCCTATGCGATAGGCCACCCACGCTAAAGCCCACGCCAAAGAGGTGTTATACAACACCGAAAAGAGCGCCCAACGCCAACCGCCCGCCTCCTGTGAAATCGCAGCAATAGTAGCTATGCAAGGGAAGTAGAGCAAGATAAATATCATCATCGCCAAAGCAGCCGCACGTGAATAGTTACCCGAAGCTATCAATCGTTGCGAGAGCGATGCTGTATTCTCCTCGGCATCCTCCACCGAATACAACACTCCAAGCGTTGAAACCACAATCTCCTTTGCCGCAGCACCCGAAACCATAGCCACACTCGCTCTCCAATCCAAGCCCAATGGTTCCATTACAGGCTCGCACAACTTACCGATACGCCCCAAATATGAGTGTTCGCTCTGCGTTTGAGCATTGACAAGTCCATCAACAGAATTTACCTCATTACGAGGATAATAACTCAAGAACCATATCACCACAGCCGCCACAAGAATCAGACCTCCGATCTTCTTCAAATATTGCTCACTACGCTCCCACATATGGCGCAAAGTTGCATTAAGTGTAGGAATACGATATGGTGGAAGCTCCATCACAAAAGGAGTCTCATCGGGACCAAACATAAATTTTCGCAACAATCGAGCAGTAGCAATCGCCACTACACAGCCGAAGATATATATTGCAAAGAGCACCGTTCCTGCACATTCGGGGAAGAAAGTACCCGCCAACAAGACAAAAACAGGCAGACGAGCACTGCACGACATGAACGGATTTATCAAAATGGTTATCAGTCGGCTACTACGGCTCTCGATGGTACGTGTCGCCATAATCGCAGGCACATTACATCCAAAACCCATGACCAAAGGGATG
Source organism: uncultured Alistipes sp. (assembly GCA_964437405.1). Taxonomy (GTDB): domain Bacteria; phylum Bacteroidota; class Bacteroidia; order Bacteroidales; family Rikenellaceae; genus Alistipes. Next base: position 1,671 of record CAYTGT010000071.1, on the reverse strand, counting down.
AACGACTTACCATGCAGACCCGCCAAGTGCATCAGTTTATCCATGATAAATGCAGCACGAGCCATATATCCCGAATCCTCCATCAGCGAGATAAAGAGATAGAGAATCACGATATTAGGCAAGAAAACCGCCACAGATCCCACACCTCCGATAATTCCATCAACCAGCAGATCTTTCAACGGTCCTTCGGCCATCATACTGCCGACAACATCACCAAGCCATGAAAAACACTTCTCGATCCACTCCTGAGGATATGCGCCCAACGTAAAAGTACTCCAAAACATTAGGAACATCAAGAAAAGGAATAACGGGAAACCGACATAACGATTGGTCACGATGCGATCTATAAGTGATGTACCGTCATTACTTCTCTTAGCACTTTTGACAAGCGTTTCAGCCAATGCACCCTCAATAAATCCATATTTCTCGTTGGTAATTGCACTCTCAACATCCTCTCCGAGCGCCGCCTTGATACGTGCTGCGCCACGCTGAGCCTGTTGCTGCCACTCAGCAAAGTGCTCCGCACCCTGCAACAACTCACCGATACTCTTATCGCCCTCCAACATCTTCAGCGAACAATATCGCGGTGGGAAGATCTGTGGCAACTCCTCCAAATTATTCTTCATCAAACGCGCCAATGACGAAACCTCCGATTCAATCGAAGATGAGTATTGGATATGAATATGACGAACTTTTTTATTTTCGTTCTCGAACGTCAAAATTATCTCGTCCAAAAGTTGATCCAACCCCTTGCGACTCTTGGCCACAACAGGAACCATCGGCACTCCGATCATACGACCTAACTGCTCGTAATCGAGTTTATCACCCGACTGCTCCAATTCGTCATACATATTCAGCGCCACGACCATTTTAGGGTTGATGTCGATAAGCTCGGTAGTCAGATAGAGATTGCGCTCTATATTGGAAGCCACCACAGCATTCACCACCACATCGGGCTTGGCATCCATCAGATGTTGGCGCACATATAACTCCTCTGGAGTATATGCCGACAGAGCATAGGTTCCAGGAAGATCTGTTATATTGATTTTGTAACCTTTATACTCAAACGAACCGCTTTTGGCATCCACCGTCACGCCGCTATAATTGCCGACATGAGCATGGCCGCCCGAGAGAGCATTAAAAAGCGAAGATTTGCCACTATTAGGATTGCCAATAAGGGCTACATTTATCTCTCTAATCTTCTCATTGTAGACCTCATTAAGACGCGCCTCAGCCGAAGAGTCCACCACGCCGTTAGCACGATGAGGCTCAGCAATTTCACCTTGACTAAGTATCTCAATCATAGCCGCTTCGCTACGGCGCAACGAGACCTCATAACCCATAACACGGTATTTGATAGGATCACGCAACGGTGCATTCAACACCGCCTCAACCTTTTGGCCGCGAACAAAACCCATTTCGAGGATTCTACGGCGGAATCCCCCATGTCCGAGCACTTTGATAATTACGGCCGATTCGCCTGTTTTCAGATCCGACAAATACATATAGTCAAATATTATTTTGCAAAAATAGTGATTTTTTATGAGATTTACCAATCACTATTTATAGTGAGTCATAAAAAACTTATACCAAAATTTAGGGATTGCGATTTGCAACTATTGTTCCGACCTTTGCCGTAGAGAAAAAGATGAGTTTATTTTGTTTGTTTTA
>CAYTGT010000070.1:0-7735 GCA_964437405.1 uncultured Alistipes sp. | reverse complement strand
ACAAAGTGGCTTTCAGATGGTGATGTTCACTCATACTTCAACCCTTACGGATCATCTTACGAGGCGTTCATCAACTATATGAATGTTCTTGCAGACTTCGAGATTGAGGTTGAGAAGGCATTGGCCGCTAAGAAGAGCCGCAAAAAGGATGTAGCTTCGGCATAATTGGGTTTTAGTCTGTGCTTCGCGAGCCATTTTTGGGTGGCGAGCGATATGGCGGCCTAAGATATATTTAGAAAGATTGCTTGATCAGGTATGGTCGGGCAATCTTTTTTTTGTGCTTTGGGCAAATTTTGCTAACTTTGATTCAGTTGAAATCAAAGAAAACTGACCTATGAATAGACGTGAATTTTTTGAACTCTGCGGAGGCTTGATCATGGCTTCTGAACTCTCAACCATAGACATGGTAAGAGGTGCTGAGAGAGGGATGTTTGGTGTGTTGGATGATCCGTTTGATAACCTGAAACTCAACGTGCGTCAACTCAGACTCAATGTCGGAGCATCGAAACCATTTACTGCTTTGCATGTCTCTGATAGCCACATGACACGTGTCGATGGTCGCGATGTGCAGCGTAAGCATGACCTTGCTGCGGGGCGTGGCCGTATCTTCCCTAAGGCTGAGCACTACTTCGATTTGCAGGTGCGATATGCACTTCAGAAGGGTCACATGATGATCCATACGGGCGATATGATTGACTTTGTGAGCGAACGCAATGTGGAGTTTGTTCGTAGCCAGATGCGAGTAGGCGAGTGGGCGGCTTCGGTTGGAAATCATGAATTTTCACAGTTCGTAGGTGAGGCCAAGGAGGATCAAGCTTATAAAAATCAAAGCCTTGAGAAGATTCAGTGGGCTTATGGCAAAAATATCTCCGTCAGCTCGAAGGTGGTCAATGGCGTAAACTTCGTTGCTGTGGATGATGTCTATTATAATTTCACCGCAGAGCAACTCGAAGCGATGAAACGTGAGGTTAAGAAGGGTCTGCCGATTGTAATGTTGTGCCATGTACCGCTCTATACGCCTAAGCATTGCGAAGCAAATCTGAAATCCAATGGTGGCCGTTGTGCCTATATGACGGGTGCTCCGTTGGAGATCACATCGAAATACCAATGTGACCCAAATCTCCCAGAGGATCAGCAGTGGCGTAATCGCTCGGTGCAGCAATTCTCTGACGAGCCTACTTTAGAGTTTATCGCGTGGCTTAAGCAACAACCTTTGCTCAAGGCTATTTTGTGTGGTCATTGCCATGCGTTCTACGAGGAGCAGTTCTCGCCATCGGCCAAACAATATACCGTTGGCGCGGGATACGTGGGCGATTGCTATGAGATAGAGTTTGTGTAAACAAAATGAAAAGTCGCTTGGTTAGTGCAGGGGACGGTTCGTGATGAAAAACGTGGCGTTGATGCGAAAAATGTTCTAAATCAGCATCAAAATTCCTGTTTACGACATAATAATGCTTGAAAAGATGTCGAATTGCTATATTTTTCACTATCTTTGTTAGTGGAAATGTGTAGCAGGGTGCTACATGTAGTAAAGAGAAGTTGAGAAGAATGATAGAGTGCCGCATTGTACCAGTTTTGTCGAATGATAGCCCTGTGAGCGATACAGATCTGTTTACATATATCGACAGCAAGGATTACCATACCATCATCAACCCCGACACTCTGCCTCGCTCGCTTAGAAGTGGCGGAATCTTTTTGTGTTTGGGAGGTGAGGGCGATGTGATCATCAATGGTCATAAATATCATCTGACGGCGGGTACGCTCTGTTTTGCATTTAAGGGGACTATAATTCAGGCTCTCGATATGGGCGAGGGCTTTAAAAGTTATACCCTTGCCATCAATACCGATTTCCTGCGAGAGTTGAACATCCCATCGGCCAATTCCATACAGATGATGATGCGCGAATATCCATGTGTGACGCTCACTCCGAAACAGGTGGATGATATCTTGGAGATTTGTAAGATGATGCACGACAAGGATCAAAATAGCTCTCATCCATATCACGAACAGATTAACCACCATATGCTTATGTTACTTTGTTATGAGTTGGCGGCCATCTATGCGCACGATGTGCCCGTAAGACATGAACCATGCTCTCGTCAAGATATCTTGTTCCGTCAATTCCTCTCGTTGCTTACCACCGACATCACCATCTCGCGTGAGGTGCAATACTATGCCGACAGATTGGGCATCACGCCTAAGTATCTGACCATCGTTACTCGCCAAATGTCGGATCGTAGCGCTATGGCATGGATTACCCGTACGGTGATTCTCAACGCCAAGGCTCTGCTCAGCTCTACTCAGATGAGTGTTCAGCAGATTTCGAGCCGACTCAATTTCCCTAATCCATCATTCTTCGGGCAGTATTTTCTTCGCCATACGGGTCTTACCCCGAAAGAGTACCGCCGTTCGAAGATGTAATTAAACCATCGAAAAGCCATGACATCGCTATACGATAATATAATTTTTGGTCCTGTGCGCTCACGCCGTTTGGGACTCTCGTTGGGTGTGAATCTATTGCCCGTTGAGTCGAAGTTGTGTAACTTCGATTGCATCTATTGTGAGTGTGGATGGAATGCCGACCATGTTGGCCGCAGACGTTTTAACTCTCGTCAAGATGTCCGCAATATGCTTTCTCAGACTTTGCAACGTATGGTCGAGCAGGGTGAGGTTCCCGATGTGATCACATTTGCAGGGAATGGGGAGCCTACGATGCATCCCGAATTTGAGCAGATTATTGACGATACAATCTCGTTGCGAGATCAGCTCTGCCCATCGGCTAAGGTCTCGGTGCTGAGTAATGCAACTCAGATTCACCGTGAAGATGTGCGTAGAGCTCTGCTTCGGGTCGATAATAATATTTTGAAGTTGGATTCAGCCTTCGATGCAACTGTTCAACTGATCAATAAACCTCAGGGCGCATATAGTGTCGAGCGCACTGTGGAGTTGATGCGCCTTTTCGATGGGCAAATGATTTTGCAGACGATGTTTCTTCGTGGCGAGTATCTCGGTCAAAGGGTTGATAATACTACCGATTGTGAAGTTGATGCGTGGCTCGAATTGGTTGAGCGTATCGCACCGCGTCAGGTAATGATATATTCGTTGGATCGAGACACTCCGTGCCAAACCTTAGAAAAGGTCGGCCGCGAAGAACTGCAACAAATCGCCCAAAAGGTTCAGGCACGAGGATTTAACTGCTCGGTGGCGTAACTGAGCTGTGCAACTTGCCCCGATGTGGGGCGTGGTATTGATAATTTAATACAAAATTGCTAATTTTGTGTCATGAATCAGACTCGACAGACCAAATATGAATTGCTTCGTAGGGTAAACTCTCCTAAGGATCTTAAGCAACTCTCGATAGAGGAGCTTAAGTTGTATTGTCAGGAGCTCAGACGCTACATCATTGAGGAGTGCTCGAAAAATCCAGGTCATTTGGCTTCGAGCCTTGGTGTGGTGGAGTTGACGGTGGCTCTACACTATGTATATGACACGCCACACGATAAGTTGGTCTGGGATGTTGGCCATCAGGCATATGCTCATAAAATTATCACATCTCGCCGCGATCTCTTCCCGACAAATCGTAAGTTGGGTGGTATCAGTGGCTTCCCTCGTATTGTGGAGAGCGAGTATGATGCCTTTGGCGCAGGTCACTCATCGACCTCTATCTCGGCGGCTTATGGTTTGGCTCAGGCGGCAAAGTTACGCGGTGAGGATCGCCATGTTGTGGCCGTTATCGGTGATGGCGCTATGACGGGAGGTTTGGCTTTCGAGGGACTGAATAATGCGGGTGATGGTGAGAGCGATCTGCTTGTCATTCTGAACGATAACGAGATGGCCATTGATCAGGCGACAGGAGCCTTGAAGGGTTATTTGGCTCATGTTAGCGCATCGAGATATTACAACCGCTTTAAGCGCCGTTTGTGGGCTTTGCTTGCTCACATCCCGCCGTTGCTTCGCTTCTGCCGTAAGGCGGGCAATGCTGTGAAGCAAGGTTTGTTTCAAAATAGCAATCTTTTAGAGAGCCTTAATTTAAGATATTTAGGTATTGTCGAGGGGCATAATTTAGAGGATTTGATCCGTCTGCTCACCTCGCTAAAGGATATTCGTGAGCCAAAACTCCTGCATGTCATCACAACCAAAGGCAAGGGCTACTCTCCAGCTGAGGATAATCAGTCGGTGTGGCATGCTCCAGGGTGTTTTAATCCCGATACGGGAGAGCGTATCCCATCTTCAAGTTCAGCTGCACGTTATCAAGATGTCTTTGGTGAGACGTTGTTGGAGTTGGCGCGTGAGGATGATAAAATTGTCGGCATCACACCTGCTATGCCTTCGGGTTGTTCTATGAATCTGATGATGCAAGAGATGCCCGATAGATGTTTCGATGTAGGTATTGCCGAGGGTCATGCTGTGACCTTCTCTGCGGGATTGGCTGCGGGAGGTCTGCACCCTGTATGTAACATCTACTCCTCGTTTATGCAACGTGCCTATGATAATGTGATTCACGATGTTGCGTTGCAGAATCTTCCTGTGACCTTCTGCCTTGATCGTGGCGGTTTGGTCGGTGAGGATGGAGCTACACATCATGGAGTCTTTGATTTAGCATACTTCTCATGTATCCCTAATATGATTGTGGCGGCGCCGATGGATGAGATGGAGCTCCGCAATATGCTCTATACCGCTACCAAGACCCAAGCGCCATATTCCATCCGCTATCCGCGCGGTGCAGGTGAAGGGGTCAAGTGGCGTGGTGCAAAATTCGAGATGATCCCTACGGGTCGAGGCCGTAAACTTAAAGATGGTGAGCGTGTGGCTGTTGTGACTATCGGAACGATGGGTAACTTCGCACGTGCAGCTATCGAGCAGGTCGAGGCGACCTCTGAGGAGCGTATCGCTCATTACGATCTGCGCTTTGCACGTCCTTTAGATGAGGAGTTGTTGCATGAGGTTGGCCGATTGTACTCTCACGTGATTACCGTTGAAGATGGAGTACTGCGTGGCGGCGTTGGCGAGGCTGTCGTTAAGTTTTTCAGCGACCATCAATACGATGTTAAGACCCAGACTCTCGGTATTAAGGATTGTTTCGTGGAGCATGGCTCTCCTCAAGAGTTGTACGCCTTGTCGGGTTACGATGTCGAAAGTATTGTTAAGTGTATTAAATCTGTGTTATGATGCGTTTTCTTGCTGTGACCATTCTCTCGCTGATTGGTTTCACAATCTCAACAGAGGCTGCGGAGCCTTTGAAGACAAAGTTTGTGGTGAATATTGCCGACATTGTGCCTGACGGAGTTAAGGTGAAGGGCTCGTCTCAGGGTATGGCAGTTTGGGGACGTTACGCATTCATGTTGCACGATAAGGGTCAGTGTGTTGTGATTGACATCAAGCGCCGAAAATTCCTATCGACATATATGTTGGATCAGAATACTTCACACTGCAATAACGCATCTTTCGGTGTGGAGTATCGTACAAAGAAGTCACAATTCCCGTTGCTATACATCAGCGAGTGCCGAGGCCAAAGAGCATGTTTTGTCACAGATGTGACTTTGCAAGGCTCGGAGCTTGTGCAGAAGATCTTTTATGATGGCGATGATATCTCAGGCCCATGCGATTGGTTGGTTGATCGCGAGAAGCGATTGATATATCTCTATTGTACCGTTGATGGAGTGCGTACTCTGAAGCGCTTTCAACTCCCTCGTTTAAGCGACTCTGACTCTCATGGTGAGGTACACCTTCAAGCGAAAGATGCTCTTGCCAATATCCAAGCTACAGGTGTGGGAATACCACAGGGTAGCATGGCGTATAAGGATTTGATTTTGTTGCCTTCAGGTATCCCATCTCGTTCAAAATGCGAACTTCATGTGGTTGATGCCGTAGGTGATAAATATATCGGAAGCTACTCGTTGGATCATATTGAGGCCGAACCCGAAGGAATTGCATACTATGGCGGCGTGCGTTACCTATCATTCCACACTCCAGGCAATCCTCTTCGCAATCTGATATATCAGTTCAAACTTTCACGCCGTTAAAGCCGTTGCCTGCTAATTTCCGTTAGCAAAAATTAACTCCTCGACCTTGTACCCTCGTTTGTGAGCTAAATCTACGATGTGGCGTACGACAGAGTCGGGTAGGGTAGGTGTGCGCGATAATATCCATAGGTAGTCGGGTGAGCGACTCCCGATAAGTGCCCAGCTACCATCTTCGGCCATCTCCATGATGTTGTAGTCGGAGTAGAAGATCCAGAAAAACGAAACTCTAAATCGTCCAGCCTCGTCTGTGGTCTTGGCATGGCCTTTGGCACGATGCTCCTTGCCATCGCGTGTGCCGATGTTGATTACCTCTACCGTTCCGTCATCCAAAAGCCGATATTCGGTCTTTACGTCAGTCATCCCGCGCTCAAAGCTATGGTCGAAGCGGGCGATTTCGTACCAACGTCCCATAAATGATTTCAGATCGAGATTCTTGATTGTTGAACGGTCAATACGATTTCGGCTCGCCCCAAATACGCAAGCAGTAATAAACAACATTGTTAGCAGTAGCACGGCTGACAAACTCTTTTTTGATCTTTTAACTATCTTTTTCATGACAGCGTGTAGTGCTAAATTCATGCCAAGATCGCAGATGGATAAAATACAGCCTCAAAACAATAGAGGTTGCCCGACAGATTTGTTGGACAACCTCTTTGCAATATAGCTTAACCTTAATCTAAAGGTGCTGTTTAGCGTACCTTAAACTCAGGATCTGCCTTCATTGGGATAGGCATTGATGCGTAGTAACCTGCATCGAACTTCTCACGTACTGCCTTGAACGCCTCGATAGTGCGCTCAACATCGGCCAATGTGTGAGCCGCAGTAGGGATAATACGCAAGATGATCTCGCCCTTAGGGATCACAGGATAGATCACGATAGAGCAGAAGATACCATAGTTCTCGCGAAGGTCAACGATCAGGTTAGTGCCCTCCTCGTTACCGCCCTTCATGTAAACAGGTGTTACAGGCGATTGAGTTACACCGATCTCAAAACCGTTCTCCTTGAAACCTGTCTGGATAGCGTTTGTGATCTCCCACAACTTCTCCTGATACTCAGGGTGCTTGCGGATCAAGTCAAGACGTTTCAAAGCACCGATAACCATTGGCATTGGCAATGACTTAGCGTAGAGCTGTGAACGCATGTTGTAGCGGAAAAGGTTTACCAACCAACGTGGAGCTGCAACGAATGCACCGATACCAGCCATAGACTTAGCGAATGTGTTGAATAATACGTCCACGCCGTCAATTACTCCGAAGTGAGCTGCTGTACCGCGACCGCCAGGGCCCATAGTACCGAAACCGTGTGCATCGTCAACCAAAAGACGGAAGTTGAAGTCCTTCTTAGCCTTCACGATAACATCCAAGAAGCCCAAGTCACCCTTCATACCGAATACACCCTCAGTGATAACAAGTACGCCACCCTTCTGCTCCTCAGCGAGCTCAGTAGCGTGCTTAAGCTGCAAGCGGAGTGACTCCTCGTTGTTGTGGCCGTAAACGAAACGCTTACCCTTGTGCATACGCAAACCATCGATGATACAAGCGTGGCACTCAGCATCGTAAACCACTACGTCACGTGAAGTGAGCAAGCAGTCAATAATAGAGATCATACCCTGATAACCGAAGTTGAGAAGGAATGCATCCTCCTTGCCTACGAACTCAGCCAACTCACGCTCCAACTGCTCGTGATACTTTGTCTGACCACTCATCATACG
>CAYTGT010000069.1:0-7737 GCA_964437405.1 uncultured Alistipes sp. | reverse complement strand
GGAGCAGCCATGTGGAGTCCTCGCGCGCAATGCGACAAGGCAGAGTTTTCGCGCCTGTGGCTACGTGAATTGGAACAGACCGAAAACCTCTTTATCTGGCAGGATGCGGCGGTGGATTTGATAACTGCGGCGGTGGATTCGACAGATGAAAATTCTCCAAAATATAAGGCTTGTGGCATCAAGACCCGCATGGGTGTTGAGTTCCACGCCTCGGCAGTGATCCTGACGGCGGGCACATTTCTCGGCGGCATGATACACTGCGGCGAGATGCAGGCCGAGGGCGGTAGGGCAGGAGATGAGGCTTCGCACGGCATTAGCGAGTCGCTCGTGAAGCTCGGCTTCGAGGTTGGTCGTATGAAAACGGGCACTCCAGCACGTATTGACGCCCGCTCGGTTGACTTCTCAGTTATGGAGCCACAGGAGGGTGACGCTGAGCCTTCAAAATTTTCATTTTCAACTGATACTGAGGCGGTTAAGGAGCAAAAACCTTGTTATTTGGTCTATACTTCAACCATCGTACACGACTCTCTGCGCGAGGGTTTCGACCGTTCGCCACTCTTCAACGGCACGATTCGCGGCATTGGCCCACGCTACTGCCCGAGCATCGAGGATAAGTTGCGTACCTTCGCCGAGAAGGAGCAACATCAGCTCTTCCTTGAGCCAGAGGGATGGCACAGCAACGAGATGTATATCAACGGATTCTCCTCATCGTTGCCACAGGAGATACAGCTCAAGGCGCTACGTCAGATCAAGGGTCTTGAGCAGGTGCATGTCTATCGACCAGGCTATGCCATCGAGTACGACTACTTCCCACCAACACAGCTCCACCACACATTGGAGACAAAACTTGTCAGCGGACTCTACTTCGCAGGCCAGATCAACGGCACAACAGGTTACGAGGAGGCCGCTGCTCAAGGACTGATGGCGGGAATCAACGCCCACCGAAAACTGCATGACCAAAGTGAAGTGGTGCTTCAACGTGACGAAGCGTACATCGGAGTGCTGATTGATGACTTGGTAATGAAGGGAGTCGATGAGCCGTACCGCATGTTCACCTCGCGTGCCGAGTATAGAATTTTACTCCGACAGGATAATGCCGATTTGAGGTTGCGTCCCATAGGTCGCGAAATTGGACTCGTTGACGACAAAAATTGGGCAAATTTCACCAAAAAAAAATCACTCGTAGAATCGCTTATTTCCTTCGCGCACGAACTGAGTGTCAAAATATCGGAAATTGAGAGCTATTTAAAACGTAAAAATTTAGAGCCTTTTTCGCAGGGTAGGAAGCTATATTCGCTCATTGCACGCAACGAATTTACAATTTTTGAGTTGGTCGAGGAGTTGCCTAAGCTGAAAAAATTTGTTGAGCAGAACCACATCACTCAAGAAATTTTGGAGCAAGCCGAAATTCAAATTAAATATAAAGGTTACATCGAGCGTGAAAAATTGCTCGCCGAGAAGCTCCATCGATTGGAAAATATCACTATCCCCGATGGCTTCGACTTCTCGACATTGAGTGCTGTAACCATCGAGGCTCGCCAAAAACTCAATCGCATCCGACCAAAAACTATCGGTCAGGCATCGCGAATACCAGGCGTTTCGCCAGCCGATATAAATGTGATGTTGATAAAATTTGGCCGATAAATAGACCCGCCGAAATAGGGTAGTTGATAAAAAATGTTCCACTGTTCCACGTGGAACATTTTTTTTAATGCAAAATCAGCTGACGCACAATATAAATATAAATTAGAAATAAATAATTTTTAGCATTATCAATGCAAAAATAGTAGCATAATATGTTTTATCAGTTTTTGATTTAATTGGTAATTTTGCTTATAAAATTTATTAATCCTATTAAACTTTAAAACATGAGCAAAACAGTAGATCAATTAATCGAGAAGGGACATTGCATAATAGCAGGTCTGAAAGAGAATAAAGAAGAAGTTGAAAAGCACAATATCAACGATGAATTAATCAAAAAGTTGGAAAATCTCTGCGAGCAGACTCAAATCGAAGGGGATAAACAAGAGGAACTTAAAGCAGCTTATCACGCTAAAACTAAAGAGGTTAGCGATCTAATGATCGACCTTAAACAAACTATAAATCAAATTAAAAACAACATCAAACCGTATTATCTTCAGAGCGAATGGATAAAATTTGGTATAGAAGATAAAAAGTAAGATTGTTCCACGTGGAACCCAATTTGGAAATTCAAAATTGAAGATTCACAGGCGTTACGCCTGTTTTATAAGTGGGAGAGTAATATTACTTATGACCGTCTTTAGAAAGGGTTGAACGGCTTCATAAAACACCCGTAACGGGTGCGTCACTCCACTGAGCCTATAAATAGGCGAGGATTGGAGTTTCTAACGACAAATACGTGTAGAGATGCCAATCATCAGGCTTACAGCCCTCTGTGGCATATCGTTCTAATTTATATTGTGCGTTAGCTCTGATTTTAAATTTCTCTATGAGTAAGTAAGTGACGCAGGCACAACAGCTTTATAATTCCAAAAAAAGGAAGCTAACCAATCTAAAAGTTAGCTTCCTTTTCTATTAAACAAAAAGTAAAAATTATCTCTCTACAATTTTTGTCCAGCCGAAGATATCCTCCGCGCGACCATACTGTATATCCTGCAACATATTATAAAGTTTCAGGCTCACAGGGCCAACCTCCTCAGAGTAGTGTATCGACTTATCGTAATCCAAATCATAAATCGAAGCGATAGGAGAGATCACCGCCGCAGTTCCGCAAGCTCCAGCCTCCTCAAACTCGGCCAACTCATCCACCGCCACAGGACGCTCCTCGACATTCATTCCCAAATGAAGCGCCAACTGACGCAAGCTCTTATTGGTAATAGATGGCAAAATCGAACGCGACTTTGGTGTAACATAAGTATTATCCTTAATTCCAAAGAAGTTTGCAGCGCCACACTCCTCGATATATTTATGGTGCACAGCATCCAAATACATCACATTTGAGTAGCCCAATGTATGCGCCTTCTCACCCGAAAGTATGCTCGAAGCGTAGTTACCGCCAGCCTTGATATCGCCCGTACCACGAGGTGCAGCACGATCCTGCATACGGTCAATCACCACCTTGATAGGCTTCATACCATCCTTGAAGTATGCACCCACAGGCGAGCAAAAGACTATAAACATAGCCTCTGGCGACTGCTTCACGCCCAAACCAATCTTGGAACCGATAAGCAACGGACGCAAATATAACGAAGCACCCGAACCGTATGGTGGCACATAATCTATATTACGCTTCACACACTCGTAGCACGCCTTCTCGAACATATCCACCGTAGGAACAGGTAGACACAACTTGCGAGCCGAAGCCTGCATACGCTTTGCATTCTCATCCATACGGAATATACGCACCTTGCCGTCAGCACCCATAAATGCCTTCAAGCCCTCGAAACACTCCAAACCATAGTGCAGACAAGTGGTAGAGATATGCATCTTAATATACTCATCCTCAGTGATTTCCATTTCACTCCACTCGCCACCTTTATACTCGTAGCGTATATTCACATCGGTCTTAACATAGTCAAAACCGAGTTTGTTCCAATCAACCTTTTTCATAATATAAAAAACAGATAAGGTTTTACTATCTAATTATTTACGGATAACTCCTTAACCCACAATCGCACCGTTGTTGGTCTTGTGCTCTGGAGCCAACAACTCCAACTTACCTGAAGCATCCTCAGCCATCAGGATCATACCCTGTGACATGATACCCTTCAACTCACGTGGCGCGAGGTTAACAAACACAAGTACCTGACGACCAATAAGTTCCTCTGGTTTAAAGTGCTCAGCAATGCCCGATACGATGGTACGCTTGTCGATACCTGTATCAACCGTGAGCTTCAACAACTTCTTAGTCTTGGCAACCTTCTCAGCCGCAAGGATTGTCGACACGCGGATATCCATCTTCTGGAAATCGTCATACGAACACTCTTCCTTCTGTGGTGTCACGTTCTCAGCCGCCGCAGCCGCTGCATTAGCAGCCTTGATATCCTCCAAACGCTTCAACTGCTTCTCGATCACCTCATCCTCAACCTTCTCAAACAAAAGTTCAGCCTTGCCGATTGTATGACCAGCTTCAACGAGTGACATAGAACCCAATGACTCCCAATTCAATTTATTGATATTCAACATATTGAGAATCTTCTCAGCACTAAATGGCATAAATGGCTCGATCGCCACAGCCACATTGGCAGTGATCTGCAAAGCAATATTCAAAATTGTCTTCACACGCTCAGGGTCGGTCTTAACAACCTTCCAAGGCTCGGTGTCGGCCAAATACTTATTTCCGATACGTGCGAAGTTCATCGCATCCTTCAATGCCTCGCGGAAACGATAAGACTCGATATTTGACTCCAAAGAGGCCTTTATACCGCTTAACTCCTCGATGGTGGCACGATCATACTCTGTGAGCTCTCCAGCCGCAGGAACAACGCCAGAATAGTATTTCTGAGTCAACACCAAAGCGCGGTTCACAAAGTTACCCAAGATAGCTACCAACTCGTTGTTGTTGCGAGCCTGGTAATCGCGCCATGTGAAGTCGTTATCCTTAGTCTCAGGAGCGTTTGCGCACAAAACATAACGCAACACATCCTCCTTACCTGGGAACTCGTCTAAATACTCATGCAACCATACAGCCCAATTACGTGAAGTAGAGATCTTGTCGCCCTCCAAGTTCAGGAACTCGTTTGCTGGCACATTCTCAGGCAAGATGTAATCGCCATGCGCCTTCAACATTGATGGGAATACGATACAGTGGAATACGATGTTATCTTTACCGATAAAGTGTACGAGCTTAGTATCCTCGTCCTTCCAATACTTCTCCCAATCTGGCGTAAGATCCTTCGTAGCAGAGATATATCCGATAGGTGCGTCAAACCATACATACAACACCTTACCCTCGGCACCCTCGACAGGCACAGGGATACCCCAATCCAAGTCGCGGCTTACGGCACGAGGCTGAAGACCCGAATCCAACCATGACTTACACTGTCCATATACGTTTGACTTCCACTCCTTGTGGCCCTCCAAAATCCACTCTCTGAGGAATGGATCATACTGATCCAAAGGCAGATACCAATGCTTAGTCTCACGCTTTGAGATAGCTCCGCCTGAGATTGTTGAATGAGGATCGATCAACTCGTCTGGCGAGAGAGTAGATCCACACGCTTCGCACTGGTCGCCGTATGCACGCTCATTGCCACACTTAGGGCAAGTACCCATCACATAGCGGTCAGCCAAGAAAGTCTGCGCCTCATCGTCATAGAACTGCATCGAGGTCTGCTCGATAAACTTACCCTCATCGTAGAGCTTGCGGAAGAAATCCGAAGCTGTCACGCGGTGAGTAGCTGAAGATGTACGCGAGTAGATATCGAACGACATACCCAGACGCTTGAATGAATCCTTGATTATCTCGTGGTAGCGATCCACAATATCCTGTGGAGTCACACCCTCTTTCCGCGCTTTGATAGTGATAGGCACACCGTGCTCGTCTGATCCGCAGACAGAGATCACCTCATTGCCCTTCAGACGCTGGTAACGTGCATAGATATCACTTGGCACATAAACGCCCGCCAAATGGCCGATATGTACAGGGCCATTAGCATAAGGCAACGCCGAAGTGATCAGATATCTTTTAAACTGTTTATTAGACATATCTATTTATATTATACAATTTGCACAAAATTACATAAAAATCGCTTTTTGCGCAAAAATATAAGGAGTATAATTTTATACCAAATTAAAAAATAGAGGATTTATATATTTTAGTGTTGTAGTTATATTTCTTGTCATACCACCGAAAAACTGAAAGTTTTGAGGATTGGCATCGCTGCACTAATTCAAAATGCAAAATTGGGCTGACGCACAACATAAATTAGAACGTCATGCCACAGAGGGCTACAAGCCCGATGATTGGCATCTCTACACTCAGTTTTTCGCTTTTATATGTTTTCATTCTCTGCCACCTCTGTGATTTTATTTGGCTACAAACATTAGTTTTCGCCACCTTTTGCCGCCAAAAGTGTGGCGCCAAAACCGCTCAGTGAAGCCTTGTCGGGGTCTGAAGCGCAAATTTACTAAAATGGATGCTACGCATTTTTGAAGCAATCAAAAAGTCTCCATTTTTTAACGCAAATTTCCACTTCCGTCCTCTTTCCGTCAATGCTTCGGCCGAGATTAAAGCTAACGCACAACATAATACCAACAACAGTCATCTCTGTAAGTAGCATGCAACGTAAAACAGGCGTAACGCCTGCTTCAACCGAGATAGTAGCTTTCGCACGCCTCAATTTTGAATTTAGTATTTTGAATCTTTAATCTTTAATTTCATCAGCTGAGTTATCAACCAAATGTTTTTATTTATTTTTAATTTATATTTAAATAATATTAATAAAGAATAATAAATATAATAGCTGTTGATAGTGTTTATAACTTTTTTTAAAAATAATTTTCAACATCCGTTAACACTTTTTCGACTCTATTTTAAAACTTTTATTTCTTCTTTATTCTTTTGATTTTTAGTATTTTATATATTTTGTTTTGGTTAGACTAACAAACTATAAATTATTAAAATTAACATCTTAACACCCACTTTTTATCATCATTTCGCCCTCAGAAAAGTATGATAATCGCAGCACAAATTTTTGATAATTTCCAGCATAAAAATTTGGTTATTCACTACCCATAGTCTGTTTCAAGCAGTTGTAATTTTAACGACTTTTAATTAGAAAAATTTATTAAAAATTATTTAAAAGTTTTCATCAACCTTATTAACACCTTTCAACAGGGTTATAAACACCAAAAATTAACAAGTTTTCGAAAAAAAATGTATTACTCAACAAACTTGTTTGACAACCTTATTCTTTTATGTTTTTTAATTATATACTTTGATGTAGTAGTTTTATTTCTTGTCATGCCACAGAGGGCTACAAGCCCGATGATTGGTATCTCTATAAAATACTACTCCTCGAAAATACACTACAAAAACAAAGGGCACTAACTTAATTTGTTAGCACCCTTCGTGGTAGGTTTAATTTTATACACTATTGTAAACCCCTTCTTGTAAACTTTATATACTACAACTTTATTACAACTCGCTCTCTTTGAGGCGCTCGGCGTTTTCGGCTACGATCAAGTGGTCGATGCAGTCCTGAATGTCGCCATCCATAAATGCCGAAAGGTTATAGATTGTGTAGTTGATACGGTGGTCGGTGATACGTCCCTGAGGATAGTTATAGGTACGGATCTTTGCCGAACGGTCTCCTGTCGACACCATAGTCTTACGCTTCGATGCGATCTCGTCAAGATACTTCGAGTACTCAAGGTTAAAGACACGTGTACGCAACTCCTCAAATGCCTTATCGAAGTTCTTGAGCTGCGACTTCTGGTCCTGACACTGCACCACAATACCTGTTGGGATGTGGGTCAAACGGATTGCTGAATATGTAGTATTCACCGACTGTCCACCAGGTCCCGAAGCACAGAAGATATCCTTACGAATGTCGTTCATCGAGATCTCAACATCGAACTCCTCGGCCTCTGGCAACACCGCTACCGAAGCTGCCGAAGTGTGTACACGACCCTGAGTCTCGGTCTGTGGAACGCGCTGCACGCGGTGTACACCCGACTCATATTTCAATGTGCCATATACGCTCTGACCTGTAACCTTCAACACAACCTCCTTGTAGCCACCCGCAGCGCCAT
>CAYTGT010000068.1:0-7856 GCA_964437405.1 uncultured Alistipes sp. | reverse complement strand
ATCATATCTACGCCAACTGCACGCTTCAACGAGGCATCGTGGTTGATCACAAACACGCCATCATTAGTCATGCGAACATAGGTTTTGTAGCTACGAATACCCTTGTCGTAATTAGCTTGAAAAGTCGATATTGCCTCTTGAAAATCATCAGAATTTCGTATTTCAACATATTGTCGAGGCTTAGTTTGCTGTTCGACAACATCAGGGGATGGTGCTTGTCCAACAGTTGAAGGAGTAGGATTCTGAGCGGTTGCGCCAAAGGCCAAAATCATTGCTGCGAATAGTGGGAGTGCGATGCTTAAGCGTTGCAGAGAAGATCTCCCATTGAAAGTTTTGGTCATCATAATAAATCGTTTTTTAGTTTTGTGATTATGCAACCCGCTGGCTATATCCGGATTATATCCAAAGAGTTGGTTAAATATAATTTTCCGATAATCTGCAATGTTAAATCCCTCGCTGAGCACATCTTGGTCGGCTTCCCACTCATGTAGCTCGGTGAGCGAGTTGCACATCAACCAAATGAAGGGGTTAAACCAAAAGATAGAACGCACAATCTCCATCGTCATGCGCTCGGCGGTGTGATGGTGCTTGATGTGGCTCAGTTCATGGGTGAGCACCTGCTTACGCTCCTCACCAACGATACTACGACTCATATAGATCGTACGCCAAAATGAGAATGGCTCTTTGACGGCGTTGTTCAACGCGAGGGTGTAGGCATCATAGAAGCTCAAGTCGGAGTGGCGATAGATAGCACGAACCTTCAGACAATTATAGGCAAGGCGCGTAAGGTTGATCAACACCACCAAAATATAGATCATCCACAACGCTGTGGATAGAATTGCAGTCCAATCAACAGCAGGGGCAACGGCAGGAGGTGTAGTCGACAACGGAGCATCATCAGCGACTTCTGTGATCGAAGATGGCGCGATGGGCTCTTCGGCCGTCAAGACAGGAACCATGACGTACTCGGTGCGGGCGGGGTAGAGCGGCAACTCCAAAAAAGGGATCGCTAAACATGCCAAAGTAGCAAAGATCATGGCTCTTGCCGCCATACGGTGCGAGATCTTACCCTCGAAACAGAATTTATAGAGGGCATAAAACAGGCCGCAGCAGAGTGTGGATTCAACTATGTAGAGCGTGTATGACATACTATTTTTCTTCCTTTAACATTTTGATGATTTCGTTGGTCTCCTCAAGCGAGATAGATTTGTTTGACGATAGGAACGAGACCATCTGAGAGGTCGATCCGCCAAAGAAATTATCTAAAACCGAAGCCATGAAACTTTGAGTGTAGCTGTTGCGGTCGATCGTTGGATAATACTCGTGGCTCTTACCAAAAGAGGTATGGCCAACGAAACCTTTACGCTCCAAGATGCGGATAATGGTAGAGACAGTATTGTAGGCGGGTTTCGGATCGGGAAGTTGTGCTAAAACATCGTTTACAAAGCCCTTCTCCAATGTCCATAGAATCTGCATAATCTCCAACTCGGCGCGAGTCAGTTCCTGTGTCTTGGTTTTTAATTTTTCTCCCATTTGTGACTATTTTTTTTATGTTTTGATTATCGGTTGGTTGTAATCAACTAAAGATTTAGTTAATTGCGGTAGTGCAAATATATAACTAAAGTTTTAGTTTTACAACTAAATTTTTAGTTTATGGTAAAATTTAGGGAATTACTAAATACAAGTATTTAGTAAAAAAGTTATAAGAATGAAGTAGGATGAGGATGAGGGCGGGGGAAGGAGTGGGAGGAGTGGGAGGAGTGGGAGGAGTGGGAGGAGTGGGAGGAGTGGGAGGAAAAGAAAAAGAGCCACCAGAAAAATTCTGGTAGCTCTAAGTGTATAAGTTCAAAACTCGTTATACAAGTTTCAGATCCTGCTTAATGGCCTCAATCTTAGCATCGAGTTGAGCGAGAACCTGATCGTAGTCCTCAACCTTTGCCAAAGGCTCCTTAACGCCGAAGTAGAACTTGATCTTTGGCTCAGTACCAGATGGGCGAACCGACACGATTGTACCATCAGCTGTAACCCACTGAAGCACGTTGCTTGAATCCTGATCAATCTTCACAACCTCGCCCGAAAGCAAATTCTTCTCCTCCAAAGACTTGAAGTCGCGGACTGTAACAACATCAGAACCTGCCAACGCCTTGGGTGGATTCTCGCGGAAGTCAACCATCATCTTCTGGATCTCCTCGGCACCCTCCTTGCCCTTACGAACAACAGATACCAAAGACTCACGGAAGAAGCCATACTTCACATACAACTCCTGCAACCACTCGTAGAGCGTCAGACCCATAGTATCCTTTGCCCATGCAGCAGCCTCAGCAGCCAAAGCGCATGCCGAAACAGCATCCTTATCGCGTACATAATCACCAGCAAGGTAGCCAAAGCTCTCCTCGCCACCACCGATATACTTAGCCTTACCCTCGTTCTCACGAATAATCTTAGCGATATACTTGAAACCAGTCAAGCAGTCGTAGCACTTAACGCCAAAGTGCTCAGCAACGGTGTTGGCCATAGTAGAAGTTACGATGGTCTTAACAACATATTGATTGCCGTCCAACTCACCACGCTCTGCCCAACGAGTCAACTGATAGCTGAGCAAAAGAGCCAAAGTCTGGTTACCATTCAAGAGCACGTACTCGCCTGCGCCATTACGCAATGCAACACCGATACGGTCAGAGTCAGGGTCGGTAGCCAACACCAAATCGGCATTCTGCTCACGACCGAGCTCCATAGCCATAGCCATAGTCTTACGCTCCTCTGGGTTTGGTGACTCAACGGTAGGGAAGTTACCATCAATTACAGCTTGCTCAGGCACTACATATATATTAGTAAAACCGAAGTTCTTGAGAGACTCTGGCACCAAACGTACACCAGCACCGTGAAGTGGGGTCTAGACGATCTTCATATCGTGGAACTTAGCCACAGACTCTGGAGAGAGCTGAACATCCTTCTTAATACGCTCAAGGTAGATCTTATCGAACTCCTCGCCCAAAATAATGATATTCTCAGCTTTCTGACCTGTCAAAACCTGAGAGTTGTCGGTAATCTTAGCAACCTCCTCGATAATATTTACATCGTGTGGAGAGGTTACCTGAGAGCCGTCTGTCCAATATGCCTTATAACCGTTGTACTCCTTTGGGTTGTGCGATGCTGTAATCACAACGCCAGAGTGGAGTTTCAACTCGCGGATAGCGAAGCTCATCTCAGGAGTAGGACGCAACGAATCGAAGAGATAAACCTCAAAATCGTTAGACGCAAAGATGTCGGCAACACGCTCGGCAAACATGCGAGAGTTGTTGCGACTATCGTGTGCAACGGCTACTTTCACCTTCTCGCCTGCAAAATTCTTCTTCAGATAATTTGCCAGACCCTGAGTCGCTGCACCGACAGTGTAGATGTTCATACGATTTGTTCCCACGCCCATAATACCGCGCAAACCACCTGTACCGAACTCCAAATCCTTGTAGAAGCTCTCGGCAAGCTCCTTCATGTCGTTATCCATCAAGCACTTAACCTGATCCTTAGTAGCCTGGTCGTAATCACCGTCAAGCCACTGCTGCGCTTTAGATAAAACAATCTGATCCAATTCGTTAGCCATAAAGTATAAGTTTTAACTATTAAAAATTTCTATATACAATTAAAATTCTGATAGACAAAAGTACGATTTTTTTTTCAATTATTCAATATCAGCGAGTTAAAAAACGCGCCTAAAAAAAGCCTTGATTTTCTATATATAAAAAAAGATAAAAAACAAGCGTAAAAGAGATTTATTTTAAATAAATTATTCACAACTTTGCAGTGTCAAAGAACAAACAATCTTAAGACAAGCGAAAAAGCCAATGGGGCGATTCGGATAAGAAGATTTGAACGACCCACAAAAGAGAGTTTGGATAAAACAAGATTTTAAGGCCGATGATTCGGGGCAACTTTTAAAACAGAATTTATGAAGTGGCGCGAAAAATCACAAAAGCCGAGCAAAATCAAATTTTAGACAGACTCATGGCAATACTCGCTCCAAAGATAACGATTTTATAGTAATTAATAGAGTATTTTGAGATAATAATGGCGAACTCTCACACATACAACGAAGTATGGCAGACTTGTCTGAACCGAATCAAAGAGCAAACCTCTTATGAGGAGTTTGCGAAGTGGTTTGCGCCGATCAGACCCCTGGCATTCGATGGAACGAATCTTCGCCTCAAGGTACCCAACGAGAGCTATGTTAAGCATATCGAGGAGAACCATCTCAAGGTATTTTCACAGGTGATCATGCAGTTCTACGGACAGCAGACACGTCTATTCTACGCTATCCCAAGCAGCGAAGAGAAGACCCATCTGCCCGCGAACGCAGACTCTACACCTACGCCACAATTCTCAGAGGCTTCGGATACTCAGAATTTGATGATGAATCCGTTTGCTATCCCAGGAATCCCTCGTTTAAAGATTGACCCACAGCTCAATGCGAAATACACCTTCTCGACTCATATTGAGGGAGAGTGCAATCGTTTGGCTCGCTCGGCGGGTAAGACTGTGGCTTTGACACCAGGATCGTCACCATTTAACCCTTTGTATATATATGGTGCTTCGGGTTTGGGCAAGACTCACATCGTACAGGCAATCGGCCATGAGGTGAGAGAGCGTCACCCAGAGTTGCAGGTTTTGTACGTCTCAACAAATAAGTTCCAAGCTCAGTTCCAGACAGCATACAAAAACGGCGAGATCAACGACTTCATACGTTTCTACCAGATGGTGGATGTGTTGATCATTGACGATATTCAGGAGATTGCAGGAAAGGCTGGTACTCAGAATGCGTTTTTCAACATCTTCAACCACTTACAGTTGGCTGGTAAGCAGATCATCATGACTTCGGATAAGCCACCTGTGGAGCTTAAGGATATTGAACAGCGTCTGTTGACTCGATTCAAGTGGGGTCTTTCGGCAAAGATCGACACTCCCGACTATCAGACAAAACTCAAGATCATCCGTACCAAAGCCGAGATGATGGCAATTCCGATTACCGATGATGTAGTGGTATATTTGGCTGATAACATTTCGGCAAATATCCGCGAGATCGAAGGCGCATTGCTCTCACTCAAGGCAAACGCCTCGTTCCTTAACCGCAAAGTTTCGACATCGTTAGCTAAGGAGGTTTTGAAGGCATACGTTCACATGACGCAGAAGGAGATCTCGATTAGCAGAATCACTCAGATCGTGTGCGAATACTTCGAGATTGACGAGCAGAACTTCAACTCATCGAAGCGTACACGCGAGGTAGCTCAGGCACGACAGATCGCAATGTATCTGGCAAAGCAGCATACAAAATCGCCTCTTGCGGCCATCGGTGCAGCTATCGGCGGCAGAAATCATGCTACGGTATTGCACTCATGCAAGGCAGTAACCAACATGATTGAGACCGACAAGGTATTCAAGAATCAGATCGAGGAGTTGGAGAAACTGATCACCTCTAATCAGGAGAACATTTATAATAGCGAATAATAAAAATCCCGAAGTTTTGACAACTTCGGGATTTTTCATCTCTTGTCATACGGTCTATCGCTTGCGGAACTTAAACTTACCATCAGTCAACTGCTCAAGGGTATAATTCTGATATACAATAGTATATCCACCGCCAGAGGTATTACAATGAGTCTCCTCCTCAAAAAGAAAACCTACTGTATTGTTCTTCTGCCAACACATAGTAGAGTAGGCCGAACCGAGAGTTGAAGCCTGATAACAACCATCCCAATCCTTTGCGATAAGCTCAGGCGTTACCTTCTTAGTAAAGTCCAACTCCTTATAATATATACCAACATTTGTACGTCCTGGGCCAAGTGGAACAGACTGCAACATCAAGTGTAACTTCTCGCCATCGGCTGTGCGAGTGACAGGCAGAAGCATCACCTCACCATTACAAGCATTCTTCTCGGCAGCCGTACCATTATTATTGCTTGACGAATAGGCCATCTCTGCCCATGAGCCTGTCGCCTTCTCGGCATCGGTAAAGGTGTAAATATTAAATAGACGACCACCCCAAGCACGAGAACTAATCAAGACTGAACCATCGGGCAACTCCTCAGCCTTAGGCTCATCGCCATACTGAGGGATAGGGGTTGTATCAACACCACCCAACACACTCCATGACTTACCGAAATCATCGGAATACAACACAAAATTCACATGCTTACCCGCTACATCCTTAACCAACACAGCACAATAGAGTCGATAATAATCGCCAACCTTTACACGCTGACTCTGAACAATTTTGCCCGACCCCACGAACATCGCTCTGACGGGGCCAAACGGAGAATTATCGAACTGCGAATAGACACTCTCGGCAACATCAATAGGCTCTGACCAAGTAGCACCGTAATCATCGCTAAAGAAACATGCAATATTTTGATGGCACTCGCGCGTACCTGCTGGGAATGAGACATTACCGCCACAACTTACAACCAACACACGCGCACTCTCGCGATCGGCAACGATACATGGATCACCAAATCCCACGTGCATAAAATCCTTCGACTGAGCACCTTGACCCTCTACGATAGGGAAAATATCGCCCCAAGTATGACCATTATCCTTACTAATGCGTGCATGCAAGTCAATACGACCATTGGGAGCCATACCGATGTCGCTTCGGCTATGACGATAATCGACCACAGCAATCAAATCACCATTCGATGCGGCAGCAATAGCTGGAATACGATAGGGGATAGACTCGACAGTCTGAGTCACGAATAACTCTGCTTGTGGCGCAGGCTCAACCTGACAACCAACAAGTAGCGAAACAGATAAAAGAAGTGTTGTGAATACTTTTTTCATAATTAATATAATGTTGTGTTACTAAATATCATGTTATAAAGTTAAGGATTTTAGTTTGATTAGCAAAATTATCCAATTTTTTCTTTGTATATTTGCTTGATAGAAAACCACTCACAAATGGATCAGCCAAAAATCGAAAGAATGTTACGCCTGATGAAGATTCTGACGGCAAATACACTTTATACGGTAGACGAGATAGCCGAGCGATTGGATATGTCGAGACGTACCGTGTATAGATATATTGATACATTTCGCGAGGCAGGGTTTGTGATCAAGAAGAGTGGTAATCATATCCGATTAGACAAGGAGTCACCGCACTTTAAGGATATTTCGCAGTTGGTACACTTCACCGAGGAGGAGGCTGTGATATTGAAGCGCGCCATTGAGAGCATAGATGACACCAATCTCCTGAAGCAGAATCTAAAGCGCAAATTATACTCTATATACGACAATAAAATTCTGGCCGACACGATTGTGCGTGGCAGCAATGCCAACAATGTGCACTCGCTGATAGAAGCGATAGAGGAGCATCGTCAAGTTACGCTAAAAAATTACCGTTCATCACACGGCGGAGCGGTCAGAGATCGACAAGTCGAACCATTTGCATTCACAACTAACTATGTACAAGTGTGGTGTTACGATTTGGAGAGCCATACCTGTAAACTCTTCAAGTTATCGCGTATCGGTTCAGTCGAGCTTCTTCAGACCATGTGGGAACACGAATCAGAGCACCAGAAGGCACAGATTGATATTTTCAGGATGAATGGCAATGAGCTAAAGCCCATAAAATTAGAACTCGGAATCTTGTCGCACAATCTGATTTTAGAGGAGTTTCCTCTTGCGGAAAAGTATTTAACACAGACCGACAAAGACCATTGGTTGCTTGCAACAGATGTAGCAAGTTATGCAGGTGTGGCTCGTTTTGTCATCGGCCTAATGGATGATATTAAAATCATTGACACCCCTGAATTAGAGCAGTATTTAGCGATTTATGTGGCTAAGTATTGGCCCAATGTGGTAAAATAATC
>CAYTGT010000067.1:0-7869 GCA_964437405.1 uncultured Alistipes sp. | reverse complement strand
GCATAATGCCCAAACCGCTCTCGATGGCATTGCGGCAGAAACCGTCAATGATCTCATCTGTATAAGGTGCATAACCGAAGAGGTTACGACCGCGTGAGAGTGCTGTTAGTTTTGAAATGTCGCCAATCTCTTTATGTATTGACTCCAAACGAGTCCAAGGATTTTCACCCAAATAGCGCATTACAGAGTCGGGTACTGCTCCGCCCCAAACCTCCATAGCGTAGAATCCTGCATCCTTATAATAAGGTAAACAGCGATTTATCTGCTCCTGAGTCATACGAGTAGCAAATGATGATTGCTGACCGTCTCGCAATGACAAATCTCTGATCTTTAACACTTTAGTCATAGTATATCTGTTTATTACTAAATTAGTTTCTCGCCTCACATATCTGCTTTAGTATCTTACTTGCTGCTAAAGCAAATTTGGCAACGCAAATATATTAAAATTGTTTAATATGTTGTAGTTTTTTGTGGCGAATTGTTAACTTTGTGCGGTTAAAATCTCGATATGTCGCCGAAATGACCTATATTGAGAGATTTTGTTTGATGCGATGTCGCCATATTTAGTATTAATAACACTTGCCTCCTATCTGGTTTTGCTCTTTGCATTGAGTTATTTTGCGGGACGCAGAGCCGATAATGCGGGATTCTTTATCGGGAATCGCCGCACGAGTTGGTATATGGCTACATTGGCCATGATCGGTGCTGCGATGTCGGGTGTGACGTTTATTTCGGTGCCAGGGTCAGTCATGACCGACAGCTTTTCGTATATGCAGATGGTCATCGGTTTTACCATAGGCCAGTTTATTGTCGCTTTTGTCTTGATTCCGCTATTCTATCGCCTGCGTATAGTCTCGTTGTATGAATACTTAGATAGACGTTTCGGCGTGATGTCGCACCGCGCAGGAGCGTGGTGTTTTATGCTCTCTAAGGTGGTGGGATCATCTCTAAAAATATATGTGGTATGTATTGTCATGCAATTACTTGTATTTGATCAACTCAACCTTCACTTTATGTGGAATGTGTTGTTGACAATGCTTTTCGTTTGGCTATATACATACAAAGGCGGTGTCCGTTCGTTGATCCTTACCGACTCTCTGCAATCACTGTGCCTTGTCGGGAGTATTGTGGTCGCTATTTTATTTATTTGTAAAGTGATGGGGCTTTCATCTCAAGGGGCACTTGATGTGGTGTCCGCTTCGCCATACTCTCGAATTTTCTTCTTCGATGACCCATCCTCAGCGCGTTATTTTTGGAAGATGGTGGCGGGCGGTGCGCTCTGTTTGGTTGCGATGACGGGATTGGATCAGGATATGATGCAACGCAATATGAGCTGTCGTACTGTACGAGATTCTCAGATAAATATAGTGCTGACAGCGTTGTGTCAGATTGTGGTGATTGCTCTGTTTTTGATTCTTGGCGCACTGATGTATGAGTATATAGCTTATCGTGGAATGTCGATGCCTGAGCGTGGTGACGATACATTTGCTATGGTGGCGGTTAATAGCGGATTGCCGTTAGTTGTTGGTATTGTGTTTATTGTGGGGCTTATCTCAAGCACTTATTCAGCTGCTGGGTCGGCTCTGACGGCGCTCACAACATCGTTTACGATTGATATTATAGACGGTCACAAACGTTATGGCGAAGAGCAACTGCGCCGCATAAGAAGTCGTGTGCATGTTGTGATGGCGATTGTGATGACGCTGATAATCGTTGCACTGAATTATTTGGCTACGGAGAGTGCTATTAATTTAGTTTTTAAAATTGCGGGTTATACCTATGGTCCTATCTTGGGAATGTTTGTCTATGGTATGATTTGTAAGCGTGGTTTAAGAGAGAAATATCTCCCATTTGTAGTGGTTCTGTCGCCTCTGTTGAGTTATCTTTTGCAGTGGGTTGCGGCTACTTATTGCCATTACTATATAGGATTTGAACTCTTGGGTTATAACGCTTTATTTTGTATCTTTGGCCTACAATTAATATCGAAATCAAATGAAGATAATGCTTAAAAATATATTCCAAACTATAACTCTGATGGTTGCGTTGTTTATCTCAACCTCAGCTTCATCTCAAGTGCTCTCCTCGGCCGATCGTGAGGAGATTTCGAGTGTCTTAACCCGAATCGTTGGGCGTGAGATTTTGGGTGGATCGGTCAAGGTTGATCGCTCAAAGATTTATGGTGATAGGGTGGAGATTCATGCCTCGATCGGAATGTCGTACTATCCTTTTCGTGAAGATAATGTGCAGGCAATATACGATTCGGTGCGTATGATCTTGCCCGAAAAGTATGCTTCGCGCAAGATACAGATCTTTACCGATCGTCATCGTATAGAGGAACTTATACCGTTATATTATCGCACTACAAATCTCGGTGCGGTACGTTTTACCAATAAATCTTCAGTTCCGTTGGTTACGCGATTGTCAGAGGTTAGCCATCCGACAGAGGGTCTTACGGGACGTCACATTGCGTTGTGGCAGAGTCATGGTCGTTATTTCGAACAGAAGGAGAATATTTGGCGTTGGCAGCGCTCACGATTGTGGGAGACGGTGGAGGATCTATACACCCAAAGTTATGTGTTGCCATATCTTGTACCGATGTTGGAGAGTGCTGGTGCGAATGTCTTGTTGCCACGCGAGCGTGACACTCAGAAGCATGAGCTGATTATTGATAATGATCAGGCTTTGGCGCAGGGTAGCTATCGCGAACAGAATGGTAAGGCTAAGTGGGAGGCTGGCGGAACGGGCTTTGCGCATAAGCGAGAGGTCTATCTGACGGGTCAGAATCCTTTTAAGGATGGTACAACGCGAGTCGTAGAGAGCGTTGATAGCGGTAAGGAGAGTGTGGCTGAGTGGTATGGCTCGGTGGCTGAGACGGGCGAGTATGCGGTATATGTGGCGTATGAAAGTTTCGGAGAGAGTAGTGTGAAAGATGCTAAATATACCGTACATCATAGTGGCGGCGAGAGTCAATTCTCTGTAAATCAGTCGATGGGAGGCTCAATGTGGGTTTATTTAGGCCATTTTGAGTTCCACGCAGGCAAGGAGCAACTGCTTGTCTCGCTGAGTAATAAATCTGCCGTTGCTGGAGCGAAGGTTTCGGCTGATGGTGTGAAGATTGGTGGCGGATATGGTAATGTGGCTCGTGTGGTGGGTGAACATCTGCGCAAAGATGATATCGAGTATGAACCGATGACGAGTGAGTATCCGCGTTTCTGTGAAGGTTCAAGGTATTGGCTGCAATGGTCTGGTTTTGAGGAGGATGTATACACTCCAAAGGAGAATAAGGATGATTATAAGGATGACTTTATGAGTCGTGCTCATTGGGTGAACGCCTTGATGGGTGGTAGCGAGCGACTGCCTAAGGAGAAGGGTAAGTCGATACCTGTCGATATGGCCTTTGCATTTCACTCGGATGCGGGCGTGAGACTCAATGATGATATTATCGGTACATTGGGAATCTTCTACACAAAAGATAATAAGGGCCGTTTTGAGGGTGGTGCTGATCGCTACCTGTCTCGTAATCTGACCGATATAGTGATGTCGCAGATTGTTGGCGATATTCGCTCGAAATATGAGCCAAATTGGAGTCGCCGAGGAATGTGGAATCGTTCCTATTATGAGGCACGCGTTCCTGCGGCGCCAACTATGTTGTTGGAGTTGTTGTCGCACCAAAATTTTGCCGATATGCGCTATGGTAACGATCCAAATTTTAAGTTCCATGTCAGTCGCGCGATTTATAAAGGAATTTTGCGTTACCTATCGAGTCAATATAATGTTCCATATACGGTACAACCTCTACCTGTGGAGAGCTTCAGTGTGACATTTGCAGATGACGGCTCTTCGGATGTGGTGCTTAGTTGGCAGGGAGTGCAGGATGATTTGGAGCCTTCGGCCGATCCTGAATACTATGTTGTATATACCCGTAAGGATGACGGTGGCTTCGATAATGGTCGTAAGGTGGAGGCTACTTCACTACGTGTAAAGCAGGAGAAAGGTCATCTGTATAGCTATAAAGTGACGGCTGTGAATAGTGGTGGCGAGAGCTTCCCAAGTGAGATTCTCTCTTCATGTGGTGCTTCAAATGATCGCGGTAGATTATTGGTTATCAATGGTTTTGATAGGGTGGGTGCCCCTGTAAGTTTCCAGGGTGATTCTATCGCGGGATTCTATAATAATATGGATTCTGGCGTGGGGTATCTGAAGGATATTGCTTTTATCGGAGCGCAGCGAAATTTTGATAGACGAGAGTCGCGTACTGAGAATGATAACTATGCACTCGGCTCATCGTACAGTGATTATGAGGGTGTGGTTGTTGCGGGAAATAACTTCGATTATGCGGCGGTGCATGGCCGTGCAGCGGTTGCGGCTGGTTTTTCGTTCTGCTCGGCGAGTGTGAAGTCGGTCGAGAATGGGCAGGTGAAATTGGAAGATTATCCGATTGCGGATTTTATCTTCGGTAAGCAGCGTTCATGTCAAGTTGGGCGCGGTGCGTATGAGACTCGATATGAGGTGTTTAGTGAAGAATTGCAAGCAAAGATAGGCGATTATTTGAAACATGGCGGAGCGTTGTTTGCTTCGGGTTGCTATGTAGCGAGTGATCTGTGGAATGGCGTGGAGTCGGATGGCGAGGATCGAGCTTTCGCACGCAACATATTGCATTTCTCATTTAATGGCGATATGGCGACACGCCGTCATGTGGCGCGTGTGGTGGCCTCGCCGATGAAGATGGCGCGTCAGGATGTGGAGTTTAATCGTGAGCCTTCGGAGAAGTGCTATGGCGTGGAGTCGCCTGGATCGCTTACGCCATTTGGTCGCGATGTCTTTATTGCGATGAGATATCAGGCTAATAATCAATCGGCTGCGGTGGCTTATAATGGAATAGATTACCGCACTTTTGTGATGGGATTCCCGTTTGAGACGATTCTCGATGAGGAACAACGTAACGCTTTAATGCGAGGGGTGTTGAATTATCTTTCGGAGCGCAAGCAAAAGTCTGATAAAAAATAGTTAGCCGATGGTTACTCAATTCTCATTCAGATCGTTGTCGATGCCACTTGGGATGGTGGTTGGAGCGTTGTTTTGTCGCCAGATTACATGGCTGGATGGGGTGACTTTGGGGTTGTTGACTCCTGTATTTATCTTCTCCATGTTGTTTTTTACCTTTTGCCGAGTAGATGCGCGTAAGATTAGATTCTCGATGATGCACCTATGGTTGATTATGTTTCAGATAGTGGGTGCGTTTGCGGTTTATTATGCTTTTGCGTGGGCTGATGTGGTTATGGCTCAGGGAGTTATGATATGTGTGTTGGCTCCTGTGGCGATGGCAGCGGTGGTAATAGGTGGTATGTTGGGTGCTAATGTCGAGACGATGGCGGCGTATAGTCTGTTGTGTAATTTGGTGGTGGCATTGGTAGCTCCATATATGTTACATGCCTATGGAAATGGCGAGTGTACGATGATGCAGATTTTGCAGAAGGTGTCGCCTCTGCTAATTGCACCATTTGTTGCGGGGCAGATATGCCGTTTTGGGTTGCCGAAGGTGGCGCGATGGGTGAGTGATCACAGTCAAATTTCGTTCTATATTTGGTTGTTGTCATTGGTGGTGATTGTGGGGAAAACTACAGCTTTTCTGCTCGACACAGAAGCTGAACTGACACTTGAGATAATGCTTGCAATAGGTTCTATGATAATTTGTTTGATGCAATTTAAAGTTGGTCGAATGGTTGGTCGTAGATATGGAGATGCCGCGGCGGGAGGTCAATCGTTAGGGCAGAAAAATACGGTGCTCGCAGTATGGATGTCACAGTCGTTTTTAGATCCAATTGCATCTGTTGCGCCGACGGCCTATATAGTGTGGCAGAATAAATTTAATTAATATAAGATCTATAGCGCAGATAGTAAATACAAACAGTATCTAAATTATCGTTTTGTGTAATGTCCGAAGGGAGAATCACAGGCTCTTTGGCTAATGGTAATTTGCGGCTACGACCTTCGCTTAACGATATATTTATCTCTTGGAATAGGTGCTCAATAAGTTCAGTACAATACATCTTTTTGGAGTCGCTGAGTCGATAATCATGATCGAAAGTAATACTTGAATTGAGATATTTTATTATTTTGGTTGTTAGAGTGTTGATCTCTGTATTTTGTAGTTCGTTATGGCGCATTACCGCACCTGCAAGTGCAAGCTCAGGCGCAAAGAATTTTTCGACTCTCTGAGCCTTGATTTTCTCTGCTTTTTTGTTGGGTGACGGCTCAATGTCGACAACAATCATCCCCGAATCACTCTCGATGATAATACCGATATGGGAATAGCGGTTGAGACTGTCGCCGCCACGTGCAATCATGTCGCTTTCGATGGTACGTCCGAGTCGCAGGGCAAGGTCGGCGGTGCGGAATGTCGTTATTGGAATGGTGGGCGCAGAATAGTGCTCGGGAGTAGATTTACAACCCGAAACGAATATTAATAATAGGCAGATGTATAATGTTTTACGGAGTTTATTTCGAGTTAAGGTTGACATCTAATAACCATCTTTTATCGTGGCGAACCAATGCGCAATACTCCTTTTGAGACGAACCATTGCAGTAGGTGATTTCGACAAGTACGGCAGCTCGATCGGGATCTTCTTCAGAGTAGGTTTCGTTGATGATAGCGATACGTTCTATGCCGCCCTTTTCGGTGATTGAGGCTTGTTGCTTCTGCATGATGGCGTAATATAGTTCGAGATCTTCTTCGGGATCAAGCGTTGTGAACTCTACTGCACGCTCATAATCAGCCTCTTCAATTGCCTGAAAGAGATGTTTGGCCGAGGAGTGAGGCGTGCGTGCATCATTGCATGCCGAAACCAGAGCAATGATGCAGAGTGAGGTAAATATGTATTGTAATCGTTTCATCGTTTAGACAAAGGTAGCTCTTTTGTCGGGGTTTCGCAAATTTTGAGTATATTTGCGTTATGGCAAAGCAAAAAATTGAGAAGACAAATGTTGCGCGACTGCTCGACAAAGCGAAGGTAGAGTATGCCTTGATACCTTATGTTGTCGATGAGAATAATTTGGCTGCGAGTCATGTGGCTGAGCAGCTTGGGGAGGATATCGCTACGGTATTCAAAACTTTAGTGTTGCGCGGCGACAAAAGCGGTTGTATAGTGTGCGTTGTGCCTGGAAATCATGAGGTTGACTTGAAGGCGGCGGCACGAATATCGGGAAACAAGTGGGTTGAGATGATTCCAATGAAGGGTTTGTTGGCGGTGACTGGGTATATTCGTGGAGGTTGTTCGCCCATTGGAATGAAAAAGCGTTTTGCAACTTACATTCACTCAAGTTGTTTGGAACATAGCGCTATATACATCAGTGCTGGCGTTCGCGGTTTACAGGTGCGTATCTCGCCTCAGAATTTGATAGATTACGTAGGCGCCGAGGTGGGGGAGATAAGTCGGGAAATTGAGTAAGATTCTGATTGGTGCACAATGGAAGCTATGTTTTTGTGGATAATGTTGCTGAATGAGGATAAATCAGTTATCGGAGCATTGTGTAAAACTATTTCTTGATGATATTTTGTAATTATTTGCGAAATAAAAAAATTATATATACATTTGCACCACCAAAAACAGGAAAATGGCCGATTTGAAGCTTTTGGGCTTTGGGCGGTGAATGAATTTGGTGAGTGTTGATCCTGTAGCTCAGCAGGTAGAGCACAACACTTTTAATGTTGGGGTCCCGGGTTCGAGCCCCGGCGGGATCACGAAAGAAATGATAGCGACAGAGTTTTTACTCTGTCGCTTTTTTTGTTTACTCGGATTTATTTGCGAGTGAACTCGGCTTATTGGTCAAAATAGTACATAAAATCGGGGCGGTTTTTGTTTATTGGTC
>CAYTGT010000066.1:0-7899 GCA_964437405.1 uncultured Alistipes sp. | reverse complement strand
TGTGGGCAAGAGTAGCAAGACCTGCAAAAAACGCTGGCATAGCGATAAACCATGAGCTGTGCTCTGCGATAAAATAATATAACGTCAGAATCAGATATACTCCCAATACCTCAAAAAAGTATAATTTACCGTTTGTTTTCATATTGTAATCGTTTTATTCGGAATGATATTCTTTAGTGTTGTAACAAATTTTTCGTCATTCCACATCACGAACTTTAGGTGAGTGATGATTGGAATCCCTAACTTAGTTTTGTGGTTAGAGACTCCAATCATCGCCCTATAATGGCTCGGTGGAGTGACGTGCTTAAATGGCCTTGTTGCCCTCTTAAGCAGAACTACCTTCCCACTCATAAAACAGGCGTTACGCCTGCGGTGGAGTGACGTGCTTGACAACAAACACTAAAATATAATAAATTACATTATTATTTGTTAGCTGTTTTCTCTATCTCACGATTAATAGCCTCGATAAACCACTCAGGCGCACGACAAGGACGGCGACTCTCAGAATTGATGAATCCGAGCGTCACAGAGCCGCGATTGATCAATTTGCCCTGCTCGTTATATACCTCAGTCGGGATAACTAAGCGAGCCAATGGCATCTCCTCCATCGAAACCTTAACGGTCAGAATCTCATCATAGAAGGCAGGCCCCAGATATTTTAAATTCACCTCGATGATTGGTGACATCACGCCTCGGCGCTCAAACTCAGCGTATGGCAATCCCATATCTCTGAGCCACTCGGTACGAGCCATTTCGTAGAGTACAACATAATTTGAGTGGTGCATCACGCCCATCTGATCGGTATCCTTATAGCGGACACGTGTCTTAAATTCGTATGATATTATTGCCATGATTGTTAATGTTTTATGTTATATTAATTCAAGTATTACTTTATCTTCCGTGTTGCAAATTCTCTCCCACTGATCTTGATTAATTTTATCATCCATAGGTCTTAATGTCAAACATCTATCTTGTTTAATCGTTAAGAGCCCGTCAAGTCCATTTAATCGGATTGCATATTCACCCGTAGGTGGCAATAGTTTTTCTTGCTCAACATTCTCGACACTACCATCGTGCTTGACATGGCACGCTATGGTGTAAGGATGTGAGAGAAGCTTTGCGGCCTGTGTCATATCGCCCGATAATATGGCATTGCGAATAATCGTGGAGCTGACCTTGTCATCTTGGATTCGTTGCTGCTCCACCATCTCGATCTCTAACCCATTATTTTCGCGCTCCAAATAGCCATAATCACCCTGCTTGTTGTGGCCAAAACGATGATTATAACCGACAATAAGACGTTGGATTCCGACTTTTGACAAATAGTTTTCGATAAACTCGGCTGGCGTTTGTCGGCTAAACTCCTTTGTGAATGGAATTATCACTAAATTATCCACCCCTGCACGTTCCAATAAATAGACCTTTTCCTCCAACGTACTGAGCAGTTGCATACCGTCATCTGTGCCGAGAACATAACGAGGATGTGGATCGAAAGTGAGGATAATACTCTCGCCTGACAGTTCACGAGCGCGAGCAATGACACGCTGGATGAGTACAAGGTGTCCGCCATGCACTCCGTCAAACGAGCCCATCGTTGCCACTGCCCGATTGAATTTAGGCAAGCCTTCCAATCCTCTGTAAACCCTCATCTCTTTGGTGGTTAATTTTTATCGTTACGCTCCTCCGCCTCTTTGACGAAGTAGGCCACCTTCTCCAAGATGGTTGTGATGTCGTAATTTTCGGAAACGATACCCTGCGGAAAATTGAGCGGAGCCGATGTAAAGTTCAACACGCCCTTGATTCCAGCATTGATAATAGGGACCACGAGCGAAGGCGCAACCCTTGTTGGCGAAGATATGACGGCGATGCTTACATCCATTGCGTTCACAATCTCAGCAAACTGATCCATGTGATAACAAGGGATATCGTCAATGTTCTTGCCAACCTTTTCAGGATCTACATCAAACGAAGTGACGATACGCAACTGTCGGCGTTTGCCGTTGAAATATTTGGTAATAGCCTGCCCCAAGTGTCCCATGCCAATGATAGCGACATTCATCACCTCCTTGCTGTCGAGGATGTTATTAATAAACTCAATCAGCGTCTTTACCTCGTAACCCTTCTTTGTGTCGCTTGAGAACCCTATTAACATCAAGTCGCGGCGCACCTGCACCGCTGTAATGCCATGCATTCCTGCCAATACATGAGAAAAGATATGGGTAATCCCCTGCTTGTGACAAGAGAGCAACGAGCGCCTGTATTCACTCAGACGCTCGATTGTCTTTTCGGGTATGTTGCTTGCCGTTGTAGGCATCTTACTCCAAAGTTATGGTGTGGT
Source organism: uncultured Alistipes sp. (assembly GCA_964437405.1). Taxonomy (GTDB): domain Bacteria; phylum Bacteroidota; class Bacteroidia; order Bacteroidales; family Rikenellaceae; genus Alistipes. Next base: position 5,561 of record CAYTGT010000066.1, on the reverse strand, counting down.
TGCTGTTGTAGTTCACGCGCATCCACTCCTGGTTAATATATTTATCACCCTCGGCGCTCTGCACAAACTTATATTGAGTTTGCAACGGTGCGTAACGCTTATCGAGCATATTGTACTCGATGTCGGTACGCATGCCTGCGCAGAAGATCATCGCTGTGTCATAACCTCGATAGGCATAGAGTGAAGGCAATATATTGTATGACTCGATGTAACGAGAATCAAACTCACGAACTGCAGCCGAGTCGCGCTTTGCGTGGTATGTCGAAACCATCACCACATTGTTGTTGAAATATGTCGTGTGGTCGATGTTGTTGAATCTACCCCATCGCGATGTGCCCAAAACTGCATACTGCGCACACTTTTCGCTTCGGTCGGTCAAAGCCACCTTAGCCGAAGAAATTGTACCGAGGATGCGATCTACATCGGTCTCATTAGAGGCCAAGATGATAAATAGCGACTCCTTTTCGCTCTTCAACACATCTTCCATGCTTTCGATTGCTGGAGCCGTTCCGCGTGGCGTGAAGATAGACTTCTCGTTGAATGAATAGGTGTATGATGCGTATGGCTTACCGTTGAGAAGTGGTGTTATCTCAGCCTCAAACTCCTTATCGTTAGTCGCGGCATAGATCAGATAGATGTCGCGGCCTCCGTCAATCAGATTAGCGATTTTGTCATACTTCTTGTCGGCTGCAGGTGAGAGCTGGTAGATAGCCGAACTCTTTACTGCCGAGAGATTAGCCAATGGCGAAACAATCGGGCATGAGTTAGCATGAGCATAGGCAACGACAGGGCGCAACTCATCCTCATATACAGGCCCCACTATCAACTCTGTACCAGCAAACTCCTGACTCTTTACGATCTGCTCCACTTTTAGCTGATTGTGCTCCGTATTATATACTTTGAGATTAGTTTTACCCATACCTCCCTCTTGCAACTTCTCCAATCCAAGCAGAAAACCTTGATAGAACTCCACATAGCTGGCGTTGGCTTTGCCGTTGACAGCCATTGGCAACATCAAAGCCACATTCAGCGGCTTGCTCTGCTCTACAACCGAGAACATTACATTGCTGTCGCTCGACTGTGCCTCTACAGTTGCATTCTCCACCTTCTCGTTGTTGGCTTGGTCGATGAGCTTCAAGTTATCCTCCAATGATTGAGGAATACGGATCACAGCACCCGCCTTTAGACCATTTGATACATCGTTGATCTTGGCAAACTCAGCCTCGGTGATGTTATATTTCTTCGATAACGAATAGATTGTCTCTCCAGGATTCACCACATGATATTCATATCCGTCATCGGTAGCTTTGTTCAAATTCTCGGCGTACTCCTTCATCTCGGCCTGAGCCTCCTGCTCCGAAGAAGAACCCATCTCAGCACGGCGAACCCACAAAGTCTCGCCGATGGTGAGCGATTGAGGATTTATCGTAGGGTTGTCCTCTCGCAATGTAGCAACCGAGATATTATAATCACGAGCAATGGCATAGAGGGTCTGCCCCGCCTTGATCTTATGCGCAACAAAGTCCTTTTTACGCTTCTTGTCATTGCGAGCCTCTTGCAAAGCCTTCTCCGAAACGGGGATCTTGATGCTTTGGTCAATCTTCAGGCCATCTGCTGCCGCAGGGTTATGCTCCTTGATGAGAGCCTCCTCTACGCCATAGGCTTTAGCGAGCGAATAGAGTGTGTCGCCCGATTTAACGGTATGAACATAATACTTTTTGCCGTTGATGAAGACGATCACATTCGAGCGCTTCACATCAGGCATATACTCCACAGCCGTAGCTGAGAGTGTGAGCGTCAAAGCTCCGAGAGTTATGATTCGCTGTAATATTCTCATGTCTAAAATTTAAACCTCTTCTAAAACAACTTTTCGCGGCAACGGATCTCGGTGATCACCTTTTTGGTGTAGAGCGGGAAGTCGCCGTTCATCATCCACGAATAGTAACTTGGCTCCTTGCGGAATACCTCGCTGACCGACATCCCCTTATATTTTCCGAAGTTGAATACCTCCTCGCCTTTTTCGTTGTAGACGATACGTCCTGCATAATCTGCCGTCTCACCATGCGAAGAAAATTCCGCAAGTGCTGCCACATCGTTTTGTAGTTCGGGATAACGATCGAGCTGAGCCTTCAACACCTCGTAAGTAGCCTTTGTGTCGGCTTCGGCAGAGTGGGCATCGGTAAGATCTTTGTCGCAGTAGAACTTGTAGGCCGCAACCAATGTACGTTGCTCCATCTTGTGGAAGATGTTTTGCACATCTATAAACTTGCGCTTCTTGAAATCGACATCTACCCCTGCACGCAAAAACTCCTCGACCAACATCGGCAGATCGAAACGGTTAGAGTTAAAACCTCCGAAGTCACAACCCTCGATAAATTGGTTGAGTGATTTTGCAATCTGCGCAAACGAAGGCGCATCTTTCACATCTTCGTCTGTAATACCATGTATGGCCGTTGCTGTCGCTGGGATCGGCATCTGAGGGTTGATTAGGCGCGTGCGCACAATCTCCTCACCATCGGGCATAATCTTCACCATCGAGATCTCCACGATGCGATCTTTGGCTGTATCAACGCCCGTTGTCTCCAGATCAAAGAAGACAATCGGGCGCTTAAGATTTAGTTTCATTTCCTTGTCTGAAATGTTATGCGTTAATCATCATCGGCATCAAAAGCATCAAAACCTCGCTCGACTGCTGATCATCGTAAATAGGCTTGAATACACCTGCGCGAGTAGAGTCTGCAAGCTCGATTACTACCGTAGGAGTCTCGATATTAGAGAGAATCTCAACCAAGAATGTAGACTTGAAACCGATAGTTACAGGCTGACCGTCATAGCTACATGTGATAGTCTCATTTGCTGAAACCGAGAAGTCGATATCCTGAGCTGTGAGGTTAACCTTGTTATTGGCGATATCCATACGGATAAGGTTTGTCGATGGGTTAGAGCAGACTGCCACACGCTTGATACCGTTAACAAACTCAACGCGGTCGATCAACACCTTGTTAGGGTTAGCAGTAGGGATAACGGCATTGTAGTTAGGATAGTTACCCTCGATCAAACGGCAAACGAGCTTGAATGACTTGAGTGAGAATGTCACATTCTTAGCATCGAAAGACACCTCCACAGGCTCATCCTCCTTTGCCAAAAGGGTCTTCAAAAGGTTTGCAGGCTTCTTTGGTAAGATGAACGATGCGGCAAAGTTATTCTCCGCTGTAGTTGCATACTTCACCAACTTGTGAGCATCCGTGGCAACGAATGTGAGAGAATCCTCCTTGAAGTCGAAATATACACCATTCATCACAGGACGCATCTCATCGTCAGCAGTTGCGAAGATAGTCTTGTTGATACCGCCTACCAAGACGTCTACATCCAAAGTGATTGTCTTGCTCTCTGCGCCGAGAGTCTGTACCGATGGGTAGCTCACTGCGCTTGCGCCAGGGATTGAGAGGTGACCGCTGTTCCAAGTGATCTTAATCTCCCATGTTGTATCGTTAACCTCGATTGAAAGTGGCATCTCAGGAAACTCCTTCAATGAGTCAAGCATCAATTTACCTGGAGCTGCGATAACACCCTCCTGCTCGATGTTGTCTACTGTGATAGAGCCGATGAGTGTAGTCTCCAAATCAGATGTTGTAACTGTCAACTTACCATCCTTAAGCTCCATGAGGAAATACTCAAGGATCGGAAGTGAGCTTTTGTTGCTGATAACTTTACCTGTGGTCGCCAAGAGCGACAATAGAGCTGAACTTGATACTGTAAATTTCATTGTGTTTATATTTTCGTTATAATTTCTTTGTAAAATCCTAATCCAAAGTCGAAAGTTTATCGAGCGCCATGCGTATCATGCGGTCAACATAAGGCTTGTAATCTGTACAAGCGTTGAGCGCAATACGCTGAGCAATGATTGTGCAAACGGTTGCCGCTCTGTGTCCCATCAAGGCTGCCAATCCAGCCAAAGCCGAGCCTTCCATCTCGTAATTGGTGATTCTGCGCTCACCCATGCGGAAAGATTCGATCCTTTCGTTCATATCCGCCACCGCAGGTTGCAGACGCACCCATCGGCCTTGTGGAGCATAGAATCCTGGAGCTGCGATGGTGATACCCTCAGTCACCGAATCGCTGAAATGCTCCCAAAGTTGCTTATCAGCATCCACAAAATATGGTCGAGGCATAGGCTCGTGCCACGATGTGTGTTTAACAAATGCCTCCTCCAATTCTAAATCGCAAACTTCATCTCGGCCAGCATAGTAGCTCAATAGACCATCGAAGCCCAATGAAGTCTTAGCAAAGATCACATCACCCACCTTGATATCGGCCTGCAATGCACCCGAAGTACCCAACCGAAGAAGAGTCAAGCGGCGAAGCTGACCCTTAACCTTACGGGTTTGAAAATCGATATTTGCTAAAGCGTCCAACTCCGTCACGCAGATGTCGATATTGCCAATACCGATACCTGTCGAAAGTACACTCATGCGAGTGCCGCGATAAAGGCCTGTTACGGTGTTAAACTCACGATTGGAAACCTCACACTCCACGCTATCGAAATATCGGGCAATCATCTTAACACGAGCAGGGTCTCCCACCAATATCACCTTCTCGGCCAACTGCTCTGGCTTGAGATGAAGATGAAATATCGAGCCATCATCATTGATAATCAACTCGGAAGATGGAATAATTCTATGCTGCATGCGACAATTTTTTCTCGATTAACTTTTTTATATGGCATAAAAGTAATATATTTACATCGAATTACAAAATAAAATCATCTTTTTTTAAATATAGAGTATTATCTTAAAACATAACGAAATGACACTGATTAAATCTATTTCTGGTATTCGCGGAACAATCGGCGGAGCACAGGGCGATAACCTGACTCCAATCGACATTGTGAAGTTTACAACTGCCTATGTACGTTTCATGAGCGAGAAACACGATGGTAAACGCTTGACTATCGTTTTGGGTCGCGATGCACGTATCTCTGGAACAATGGTTAACGACATCATCGAGGGTACACTTTTGGGTTGCGGAGCAGATGTTATCAACGTAGGACTTTGCACCACTCCAGGCACCGAGATGGCTGTCATCACACACAAGGCTGACGGTGGTATCATCATCACAGCATCACACAACCCTAAGCAGTGGAACGCTTTGAAACTTTTGAACGAGAACGGCGAGTTTTTGAACGATGCTGAGGGCAAGCGCGTTTTGGCGTTGGCTGAGGATGAGTCATTCACATTCCCTGAGATTGATAATATCGGTAAGGTTATCTCTCGCGAGGAGTTTAATTCAACTCATATCAAGCAAGTTTTGGCTCTTGATTTGGTCGATGTAGAGGCTGTTAAAGCTCGTAAATTCAAGGTTGTAGTAGATGCTGTAAACTCTATCGGTGGCGTTGTAATCCCTGCTCTTTTGCGCGAGTTGGGTTGCGAGGTTGTAGAGCTCAACTGCGAGCCTAACGGAGAGTTTGCTCACAACCCAGAGCCTCTGCCAGAGAACTTGACTGAGATTTCGGAGGTTATCAGCCGCGAGAAGGCAGATATGGGCGTTGTAGTCGATCCTGA
>CAYTGT010000065.1:0-7905 GCA_964437405.1 uncultured Alistipes sp. | reverse complement strand
TTCCGAATGGCTCGGAACGGGTAAGCAATAGATCAAGTGTCTGAGGGAAGATATCCTTATCGACAAAGATCTGGTTGCGCCCCTGCTTAACAGCCTCGCGTGAGCGCAGGGCGTGCATCATCAACATAGCCTCAGCAGCCGCAGTTGCCTCATCCAAGAGTGAGCAGTTTGCAATCTGCATACCTGTCAGCGAGAGAATTGCTGTTTGGAAGTTCAGCAATGCCTCCAAACGACCCTGCGAAATCTCGGCCTGATAAGGGGTGTACGAAGTGTACCATGCAGGGTTCTCGAATACGTTGCGGCTAACCACAGCAGGCACAGCTGTAGGGTAGAATCCCATGCCGATAAAAGAGCGCAACTGCTGATTCTTTGCAGCCAAAGAGGCTACATGAGCCGAAAACTCATACTCGCTCATGCCCTTAGCAATGTCGAGTGGTCTTTTTAAGCGGATCGAAGCGGGGATTACCTGCGAGATAAGTTCCTCGACACTCTCCACGCCAATGACCTTGAGCATCTGATTCAGATCCTCTTGATTTGCCACACCGATGTGGCGATTCATAAAGTTATCAAACATCGTTTAGTAGTTTTTTTGTATTTATTAGTTGTCTTAATTCCTTTTTATAAAATAGTGTAGTCGTGTTGCTCGCCTAATATTTAAAGCTGCTACCTCCGATAAACTCTCTGAGAATCGAAGTTGGTGGAATCTCATCGCTTGAAATCGAGATAAAGTTTTGCAGGAATTTCAGCAATCGCTTTGCCTCGCCATACTCAGCCACCGTATCGGATACCTCGCGCAAAATAGGCTCGACCTTTGAGCGTAAGATGGATATCTCATAGAAAAGCGAAGAGTTGAAGATTACATCTGCATTCTCTTGATAAGGGAAGATGTGTTTCTCTTCGCCTCGTCTGACGCTCGGCCAGCGTTGCAACGTGCTCAGCGCATCGCAGCCACGTGTGGCATAGTCGCGGGTCAGACGTCTTAAGAGTCTGTTATCTGAAGTGGCAATGCGTGTCAGAGAATCCATCGCCACAGATGTCAGGCACGATACATAGATGCAGAACTTTTCGTTACGAGGGATGCTCGGCGTCAGGCGTGGATTAAGACCATGTATTCCCTCCATGATAAGTATCGAACGCTCGTTGAGTTTGAGTGGTTGTTCATGCCATTGGCGTGTGCCGCTGATAAAGTCATAACGTGGCACTTCGACACTCTCGCCCGCCATCAGTCGCCTAAGATCGCTATTCAGCAACTCCAAGTCGATAGCCTCCAACGCCTCGAAATCATATTCGCCGTTCTCATCCTTTGGGGTGGCCTCGCGATTGACAAAGTAGTCGTCCAACGAGAGTAGTACGGGATCCAATCCTAAAATTCTCAGTTGTATTCCTAAACGTTTCGCTGTGGTTGTTTTGCCGCTCGATGAAGGTCCAGAAATCAACACCACACGTGTACCCTGCGAGATATTGGCCTGCTCGATCTGATCGGCCATGGCGGCGATCTTCTTCTCGTGGAAAGCCTCAGCGATCTTGATCAGTTCGCCAGCATCGCCTGCTAAATACTTTTCGTTGAGGTGGCCGACAGTCGGCACACCCATGATATCAACCCATTGGTGGTATTCGTGGAATACATCGAACATCTTGTCCCAATGAACATTCAAATCGAGTGTTGTGGGGTCGCTCTGGACAGGTAAAGCGATGTAGAATCCGTTGTAATAACGTCTGATGTCGAACAGATGTATGTACCCTGTGTCGGGGGTCAGAGCACCATAGAAATATCCCACCAGATCGGACATGCGGTGGATGTCACTATAGAGTCGCTTGCGGCTATTGAGCAAAGCGATTTTATCCTCAAACCCATACTGCTGATATATCTTCTCCACCTCCTCGGTAAGTAGCTTTTGGCGATGGATTGGGTAACGGGCATCAATAATGTATTGGATCTGTTCTCTGAGGTTTTCGATCTCATCGGCGCTCAACTCTTCGCCATCGGCAAATTCGCAGTAGAGTCCACGCCCCAAAGTGTGGCGGATGTAGAATTTGCGAGAACCATAGAGGTCACGGACAGCCTTGTGCGCGATGAATGATATGGTACGCTGATATACGCGATAGCCCTCGAAGTGGGTGATATCTATATAGCAGATCGTAGCAGGCTTAAATATTTTATAGTTAAGCTCTTTGATACGATTGTTGACGAATGCTGCCAACATCGGATATTGACACTCGATGTTGAGGCTCTGCAATAACTCCAGCAGAGATGTTCCCATCTCGACCTCGATACTTCGACCTATATTCTGACAGATGACTTTTACCTTCTCTTGCATAAAATAGATATTAATCTGCGTAAAGATAAACAATTTATTCGTAACTTTGTCCCTCGAAAAAACAAAATAATACAATTCAAGGTGCTAAAAATGGTATATTTCTCACTCTCGGTTAAGAAGTCTGCGGCACCTTGGCGAATGAGTCTATGAAAAGAGTCTTTTTATATCTTGCGGTTTTGGCCGTAATTCTGTGGGCGGGTTATAGATTTTGGGAGCGTCATATCTCTGAACGAACACTTGTCATAATCTCCACCACCGATCTCCATTCCGATATCAACCATCTGCCTCGCATGGCTACTGCGCTTAAACTCTGCCGCGATACGGTTGAGGCTATTGTGGTCGATGCAGGCGATCGCTGGACGGGAAATGCCTATGTCGATATGGCCACCGAGCCACGCCGTCCGATCATCGAGATGATGAATGCGTTGGGTTACGATATTGCTACTTTGGGTAATCATGAGTGGGATGCTGGTCAAGCCTTTTTGGGACATATCAACACCTCTGTGGCTAAATTTGATGTGGTGTGTGCAAATTGCCAGAGCGACACCATCTCATTCCCTCAGCCCGATGCTTATAAAATATATCGCCACCGAGGAGCAAAGGTTGGCTTTGTTGGTGCGGTGAATAATTATGACAACGGCCACCCATCGGGTAAAGCCGAGAGTTATAAAGGCTTGCGTTTCGATGATCCCCTTCAGACCGTAAAGCGCTATGGCGAGCAGTTGCGTAAGGAGTGTGACCTGTTGGTCTTGATATCTCATATAGGTGATGATGTTGACCGACAGTTGGCCGCCGAGAGTGATTCGTATGATTTGATTTTATGTGGTCATACTCACAATAAACTCGATACGTTGATCGGAAAAACTCAGCTTGGACAGTCGGGTAGCGGCTCGAAACGTATCGGCGTGAGCCGTATTGAAATGAAGGGACGTAAGGTCAGTTCGGTGGAGTATGATATCGTGGAGTTGGCCTCTTATGATGAAGATCCTGAATTTAAGCAGTGGGTCGAGCGAATCTATGATAACGAGACGCTCAACCGCCCGATAGGTCGCAGCGAAGAGGTGCTCACAAGAGTTGGCATCGTAGCGTGGGAGACCTCGGCCATGAAGCGACATTTCTCAGCCGATGTAGCGTTCTATCATGTTGGTGGAATCCGTTTTGAGGAGATGCCGAGCAAGGAGATTAGTACGGGCATGATCTTCGGCGTGGAGCCATTCTCGTCACGACTCTACACCATGACGATGACGGCGTCACAGATCGAGCGGATGATATTGGCAAAATATAATGATACCGATAATATGCGCGAATCACACCGTTTAGATATCTTCTCGACCGAGCCATATACTATCGTGACCGATGAGTCGGGCGAAGCGGTGAGGGTAGAGTTTGAAAATCTGCAATCGGATGTTGAATATCGTGTTGTGATGGGAGATTATATGTTTAATAATTACAAAGATATAGAGTGTAAGGATTTGGAGCGCACCGAAGTCCTGCTCACGGATGTGATGATGAACGATTTGGCGCAGAACAGCCCCATCAACTACTCCAACGACCCAATCCAACAGGTGAGAAAGTAATACTTTGGGGGATGGTGAAAATTAAGCGAGAGGTTGCCTGACTTTTGATCAGAGGGCAGCCTCTCGCTTTGTTAAATGTATCTCGATCTTAATACTTCTCGACACCTAATTCTTTCATAATTTCGCCATAACGGATTCCGCCATCGAAATATGCCGTACCCTCACAATATGCCTTCACTCCTCGGCTTGAGCCACGCATCTTGACAATGTTGCGCAACGTCTCTCCCACGCAGTAGTCGCCTGCAATACCGCAAACTACAACCTCCTCGGCCTGCATAATGCTCTCCCACGGTTTGCCGTCAGAGAATGCTCCATACTCCTCTTTGTCGGGTGATTGACCCTTGAGCGCAATTTCGTAACTCTTGGCAGCCTTCAAAAGTTCCATTGGTAGTGCAGTACCTTTTGTATAAGCTACGCAGTGCACAGGCCAGATGCCACCATTCTCCTCGAACGAGCAGTGGTTGACAGGGTGGAAGTCGAGTGTGAATACCACCTTATCAAAATCCTTGATCACCTCCATCACCTTGTCGGCAATGATTTCACCACCTTTAACATAAAGTGCGCCATTGGGCGATGCGAAATCATACTGAACATCTACAACAACAAGTGTTTTCATAGCCTCTATTTTTTAGTGTAAACAACTTTCTTGGGTTCGAAAAAATCCTCCTCAAAGTAGTTCGAGATATTGTATTCTTTCCAACTGAGTCGTGTGGCCGCCAACTCCTCCTTGAGATCTCCTCCCTTCAGGTAGAGTATTCCGTTTGGCAAGGATCCACTCTCTCCGCGTTCGATTTTACCCCAGATCCACTTTACAAATGTCGGCATCTCAGTCACTGCACGCGAAATGACATAGTCGAAACGCTCAGAAATCTGCTCTACACGTGTGTGTCGAGCATCAATGTTGGTGATCTTGGCTCCCTCGCAAACCCCCTTCACCACGGTGATCTTCTTGCCGATAGAGTCTGCCGAGACGAAATTTACATCAGGAAACATAATCGCCAGCGGCACGCTCGGAAATCCACCTCCGCAACCAACATCGAGCACCCTTGCTCCTGCTTTAAATTCACACACCTTAGCGATGGCTAACGAGTGCAAGACATGGCGCAGATAGAGCTGGTCGAAATCCTTGCGCGAGATGACGTTTATTTTCGAGTTCCAATCGGCGTATAAGTCATACAGCGCTCTGAATTGCGACTTCTGATGCTCCGATAGAGCGGGAAAATACTTTTCTATTAATGTAATCATACTGCTCAGTTGTTTTTCTTGTTTTCGGCTGTCGAGAGCAATCCGCAGGCCGCCTTGATATCCTCTCCGCGCGAAGAACGGATAGTGGTCTGTATTCCTTTTGCGGTCAGTGAGTCGCGGAAACGGATCATCTTCTCGTCAGATGGTGAATAATAGGGCGAGTCGGGAATCTTGTGGAAACGGATCAAATTGATTCGGCACTTTATTCCATTGAGTAGTCGGCACAACTCCTTGATGTGTCGTGGCGAGTCGTTCAATCCCTCCATTACGATATACTCAAAAGATACTCGACGCTGCCCCGTAAAGTCATATTCTCGCAAAATATCGGTAATCTCCCAAATTGGATAACTCTTTTCGATCGGCATAATCTCTGCACGCTCCTCGTGGAAAGGGTTGTGTAGACTGATGGCCAAATGAACCTTGCTTCGATCAAGAAACTCTCTGAGGTTACGTGCTACACCCGCCGTAGAAAGTGTGATGCGAGTCGGAGACCACGCCATTCCCCATGCCGCAGTGATGATTTCAAGCGTCTGCAAAACATTCTCGGTGTTGTCTAACGGCTCACCCATACCCATAAAGACCAAATTTGTAAGTTTGCGGCTTTCGGGGATCGACATGATTTGATTCAAAATCTCGTTGGGCGAGAGCGAATGTTGCAAACCTTGTCGTCCTGTGGCGCAGAAACGACAACCCATTCTGCAACCCGCCTGCGAAGATACGCAAAGCGTTGCGCGGTCGCCATCGGGGATGTATGCCGACTCGATATATTCACCTTGCGAGGTGCGGAAAAGATATTTTTTTGTGCCATCCTTCGATGTACTTTCCTTGAGCGGCGGCTCCAATCCCAACGTGTAGCGTTCCTTTAGCTTTGCGCGTGCCGCAGCCGAGATATTGGTCATCTGATCAATATCCTCCACTCTGTTGACATAGAGCCAACGTGCGATCTGCCCCGCTGCAAAACGGGGTAGAGATTCGTTTTTGCACAACTCTTGTAGCTGGCTTAAAGTTTTACCATAAAGACTCTCTTTTCTACTCTCCGACATCGTCAAATTAAATAGTGTGAGAACAAAAGTAAAAAAAAAATGCATATTTTTGTTCGTCATAGGTGTTTTTTTGATTTTTTATGATTATATTTGCCCAAAGAACTGCGGTTATAACCGCTCTGCAGGCGGTTCGGTCGATGATCAAGGGGCGTTTTTTGAGTCTCTCTGGTTGTGGGATCGGTGCTGGTTGGGTGGTGGTAACTTGTTGGTGGCTATGCGTTTAGGCGAGTCGCTGTTGAGATGGAAGCAACAAATTAAATTCAAAAAAATAAACTTTAAAGTATGGAAATTAAAAAATCACCAAAGGTAGACCTTCAGAATCGTAAGGGTCTTTTCCTTGAGATTGGCTTAATTATCTCATTGCTTCTTGTGGTGTTGGCGTTTAACTACGCTCCAAAGGAGTATCGTATTGAGCAGGTCGATTTGAACTATGGTCCTATTGAGGAGGAAATCACAGAGATCACTCGTAACGAGCAGAAACCACCAGAGCCACCAAAGAAGATCGAGATTCAGGTATTTAACGATATCCTCGATATCGTAACTAACGATACCAAGATCACTACCGACATCTCATTTGACGAGTTTGAGGAGGGTATGGAGATCACTACTCAGGTCGTAGAGGTTGAGGAAGAGGAGGAGATCGAAGAGGATGCTCCTTTCATCAAGGTAGAGAAGATGCCTACATTCCAGGGCGGTGATTTGAATAAGTTCCGTAACTGGGTACAGGGTAAGCTTCGTTTCCCACAGATCGCTCAGGAGAACGGTATCTCAGGTCGTGTTATCTTGTCGTTCGTGATCGAGAAGGATGGTAGCTTGACTAACATCGAGGTTCTCCAGACTCCAGACCGTTCTTTGGCAGAGGAGGCTACACGTGTTGTGAATAGCTCTCCAAAATGGGAGCCAGGTATGCAGCGTCAGCAGCCTGTACGTGTGAAGTACACGTTGCCTGTTGTATTCCAGATTAAGAACTAATTATCTTATATAAGGTATCCCGTGATTCGTTGCGGGATACCTTTTTTTTTGCTCTAAAGTATGGTAAAACCTAAAAAAGAGAACATTTCGACTCAAGCCGAGGAGCCGCAGGATCAGCGTCAAAGAGCTGTTGTGGTGGCTGTGATACGTGATCAGCAACCTATCGAGCAGGCTGAGGAGTTCTTGGCCGAGTTGGAGTTCTTGGCCGAGACTGCCGATATTGTTACCGTTCGCCGATTTACACAGCGACTGCCGCAACCATCTTCGCGTATATATGTTGGCCCAGGTAAGTTGGAGGAGATTGCTCAGTATGCCGAGGAGAACGAGATAGATGTGGTGATCTTCGATGATGAACTTTCGCCATCGCAGACCCGTAATATCGAGCAGGCGATGCCTTGCAAAGTGCTGGATCGTACACGCTTGATTCTCGATATCTTCATGTCCCGAGCACGCACAGCTTATGCCAAAACTCAGGTGCAGTTGGCTCAGTATGAGTATCTGTTGCCACGCCTGACAGGTATGTGGACTCACCTTGAACGTCAGCGAGGAGGTACAGGTACGCGTGGTGGTGCGGGTGAGCGTGAGATCGAGACCGACCGCCGTATCGTTCGCAACCGTATCTCGAAACTGAAAGAGGACCTGCAAAAGATTGATCGCCAAATGGCGGTGCAGCGCTCAAACCGTGGCCACATGGCCTATGGCTTGCTTCACTTCCGGAATAAGCTGATTGAGAAGGACAGATACCCGGAT
>CAYTGT010000064.1:0-8088 GCA_964437405.1 uncultured Alistipes sp. | reverse complement strand
CCCGCAGCGCCACTCATACCTGCATGACCAAACTGATCGTAACGAGCACGCTTATCTTGATTTGACAAAACATCGTAAGCCTCAGCCGCCTCCTTAAACTTCTCCTCAGCCTCCTTGTCGCCAGGATTCTTATCGGGGTGGTATTTGATAGCCGCCTTACGATAAGCCTTCTTTATCTCATCGGCATTAGCGTTACGAGCAACGCCTAACACCTCATAATAATCTCTTTTTTCTGCCATCTTGCAAAAGTTTTTGCTTAAGAACAACCCCCTGTTACTCGCCTACCACAACTTTGGCGTAGCGCAACACCTTCTCGCCCATCATGTATCCACGCTGTACAACGTCAATGACAAGGCCTTTCTTATCTTCGCCCGCAGCAAAACGTGCCACAGCCTCATGGAAATCAGGGTTAAACTCTTTATCCTGAGCCTCAATCTCGACAACATTTTTCTGACGCAAAGCCTCCTCAAACTTCTGAAGCACAAGTTTCTCACCCTCACGCAGAGCCGAGATATCATCGCTCTTCTCAGAAGCAGCCACCGCACGATACATATCGTCCAAGACAGCGAGCATAGACTTAATGACATCCGAGCCACCACTTGCAACCAGATCCATCTTCTCGCGCAAAGTACGCTTACGATAGTTATCGAACTCAGCTTGCAGACGCATATACTTATCACGCCAGATAGCGATTACCTCCTCAGCAGTAGGCTCTGCAATAGGCTCCTGCTCCTCTGACACAGTGTCAGACGCCGCCTCTGCACCATCTGCCATATTGTCACCATTGTCACACTCTGAGTTACCGCAAGTTGACTCTTTTGCGATATCCTCATCCATCTTAACTTCCTGATCCTTAACTTTATTCTCTGTCATATCTATATATTTTTTCTTTTTCTATACCTATTATAGCACAAATTATATGCCCAATACTATCCGATGATAAATATAGTCGGACGTTTGGCAATATCGGGGATTCCCGACTTACGCCACGCTGCGATTGTACGCGTCAGAATTATCTCATCGGCCGATGTAATATCGCACGCAATGGTCAGTTTTGTCTCGGCAGCACACACTGCAAGTATCTGCTCGGCAAGTTTTACATTGCGATATGGAGCCTCGATGAAAATCTGCGATTGATGTTCCTGATGAGCCCTACGCTCAAGATTCTTCAACGCTTTAGCTCGCTCTGGAGGTTTTACGGGGAGGTAACCGTTAAAAGCAAACGACTGACCATTCAAACCCGAAGCCATCATTGCCAACAGAATTGACGATGGACCGACAAGCGGCACAACACGTATTCCTCGTCTATGGCACGCCTCAACTACCAAAGCACCAGGATCTGCCACTCCAGGGACTCCTGCTTCAGAGATAACACCTGCCGAACGGCCCTTCACGATGGGCTCGACCATTGCTTCCACAGCCGTACCCGCTACCGTATGTTCATTGAGCTCGACAAACTCCAAATCATCAATACGGCGATTTATTCCCGCTTTAGAGAGAAATCTACGAGCCGAACGTACATTCTCGACAATGAAGTAGTCCAAGCTGTCGATCACTCGTGCATTAGCCTGCGGCACGACATCATAGACCTCAGTAGAGTCCGAAATCGGACATGGAATCATATATAAAACACCCTTCTCGGCCATTATTCTCTTACATATATTCGTTTAACACGAGCCGAAATAGAGGTCATGATCTCATAGGAGATTGTACCCAACTTCTCGGCCATATCTTCCAACGTATTCCCCTTGACAGATGAGAATACCACAACCTCATCGCCCTCTTTAACCCCCTCAACATCGGTCACATCTATCATACAGCTATCCATGCAGACTCTGCCAACGATAGGAGCAGCATGCCCCGCAACCAACATCGACCACACTCCGCCACTCAAGTGACGATCCAAGCCATCGGCATAACCGATTGGGATTGTAGCTATCACACTATCACGTTCCAGCACCTGACTACGGCCATAACCTATCGACTCTCCCGCCTTACGCTGACGTATCTGCACGATGCGAGTCTTGAGCGTAGCAACAGGTTGCAACTCCTCGTTGTGTCGATAGCCATAACCATAGAGCCCCAAACCCAAACGGCACATATCGAACTTCGCTTCAGGGAATCTCTCGATAGCCGCAGAATTGGCCGTATGGCGTATCACATTGTATGGCAAGGCTTGAGCAATTTGGTTACTCATGCTGTCAAACAAGGCAATCTGCTCGCGAGTGAAATCATCCTGCGCAGGATCATCAACACATGCAAGATGTGCAAAAACAGAGGCTACCTTCACTGCTCGGCACGCCTTAATTTCTGCAATAAGCTCCGACAACTCCTGCTCAACAAAGCCCAGACGGTGCATGCCCGTATCCAATTTCAGATGCACAGGATAGCCATAGGCGCCATAACGCTCCACACACCCCACAAAATCACGGAGCGAGTGGAAGGAATATATCTCTGGCTCAAGCGAATAGCTGATCATCTTATCAAAACTACCCGAATCGGCATTCAACACCACGATAGGCATCTTCACACCCCTCTCGCGGAGCGTGATACCCTCATCGGCAAACGCCACGGCTAAATAACTCACGCCCAAGCGTTGCATGTGTTGAGCCACCTCAATATCACCCGTACCATAACTATGAGCCTTAACCATAGCCACCAGACGGTGATTCATCGGCAAAAATTTACGGAAATAACCGACATTATGAGTCATCGCATCGAGGTTGATCTCCAACACCGTAGTATGGCTCTTCATCTCAAGCTGATGACATAGTCGCTCAAAATGTGATGCACGATTACCCTTGAGCAAGATGGTTTTGCCTGCAATTTCCTCATTGTGAATTGCTCGCATCAAGCTCTCGGTGTCGGGATACATGCTCTTTCGGCACTTAAAACACTCGGCATAACGAGAAATACGCTCTCCCACACCGATCAGATGATCCACACCTGCATGTTCGACAAGACTCGCAACTCGCTCATAAAGTTCGGCATCCGACATACCACTCTGCAAAATGTCTGAGATCACAGCAATCGTCTTTCCACCCAAAGCCACGCTACGCAAAGTATCGAGTGCTAAAGCAAGTGAGTTAATATCAGTATTATACGAGTCGTTAATTATAGTAGAACTTTCGATACCCTCCTTAACTTCCAGACGCATAGCAACATCCGACAATGAGACTTGTAGGTTATCAACTCCCAAAGCCAGCCCCATAGCCTTCACCAATTGTGCATCTTGACGCAGAGCATCGTTACACAAACGAATCTGATTAACATCCATCTGCGCAGCATCTATCTTCTCACACTCAAGCCCCTTTACTTTCTGCGCAATCTGCTTATAATCACTATGATATACAACAATTTGAACATTGCGAGCAAGGAGCAGTTTCTCTGCAACCTTCTCTTCAACAGAACTAAAATTACTCTGATGCGCATCGCCGATAGTGGTCATCACCACCACATCGGGGCGAATCATCTGCTCTAAACGAGCCATCTCGCCCACCTGCGAGATACCAGCCTCGATGATTGCGACATCCTCGTCTCCCTCAATCATCAGAAGCGACAAAGCCACACCCAACTGAGAGTTGTAACTCATAGGCGAGACCGACAATTTCACACTCTCAGGCAAAGCACGGGCAGCCCACTCCTTGACAACGGTCTTGCCATTTGATCCTGTGATGGCAACCATACGCCCCTTGAAGCGTCTGCGGTGAGCCGCCGCAAGGCGTTGCAGAGCACCGATTGAGTGCCCCACCTCGACATATCCTGCATCAGCAGGCATGCTCTGGGCATCATAGTGTTCCACCATAAAGGCTCTCAGTCCCATACGATACATATCTAATAGGTATGCGTGCGAGTCGTGATTCAACCCACACATAGCCACGAACATCGCCCCATCAGCAAATGCTGAACTGCGAGAGTCGGTCACAACATCTCGCACCTCCACATCCTTTCCGTAGAGCCGTCCGCCACAAATCTCAGCTATTTCCGACAGATAGTATCTCATTTATCTCTTATTCGTTACGAAATCTCACCACCGTAATACCAGCGCCTCCGCGATCGGCATGCTCATCCTTAGCCGATTCAACTTCGGGGATGGTTCTAAGATAACGGCGTATCTCCTGCTGCAAAGCTCCTGTACCCTTACCGTGCAGGATGGTCACACCGCCTACACCCACCATCAGGGCATCATCAATGAGATCTTGAACAACCTCCAACGCCTCCACAGCTCTCATTCCTCGAACATCTACGCTATCCTTGAAGTTGAGTTTGCGTGTCGAAATATCGACCGACAGAACAGTACGGGCCGTTGTTGGGCGCACCGACTTTTTATACTCAGCATTGGACACAATCTCCAATTTCGACTTATCAACCATAGTCAGAATCTGTCCGAAAGCCACCTGCGCCTTCTTACCCTTGATACTCTGCACTACACCGATCACCTCCTGACCCGAAATTTTCACCTTCGAGCCAACCTCAACTTCCGCCTTTGCAGGTTTCGCTTCAAGAGGTTGAGCTGTCGCTACGGCTTCTGTTCCTCGGCGTTTATTCTCCTCACGGCGAGCCTTACGGCGCTTTAGGCGCTCCATCTCGCGATCGACATCCTCTTTATTAAAGGCCGACTCCTCAATGCTATCTACCGCCGACTTGAAATCCTCCAACTCGCGGCGTGCAAGGCGTGTAAGTTCCTTCTCGGCTTGAGCCTCTTTGATGGTACGGATGGTATTCTCGATCTGGCGATTGGCATCGGCAATCATCTTTTGAGCCTCCTCCTTAGCCTTAGAGATAATCTCGCGGCGCTCCTCTCGGATGCGAGAGAGTTGTTGCTCATAGCTCGACTCCAACTCCTCGACCTTGCGATCGGTCTGACGAATACGATCGCGTTTCTGAGACCAATAACGTCTATCGCGTGCAATCTCTCGAAGTTGACGCTCTAAATTGATATGGTCGCTACCCGCCTTATCGCTTGCCACACGGATAATATCTTCGGGCAAGCCAATTTTACGGGCAATCTCTATCGCAAACGAACTACCTGGCTTACCCTGTTCCAATTTAAAGAGCGGACGGATATTCTGCACATCGAACATCATCGCTCCGTTGGCAATACCATCGGTACCCGTTGCATAATATTTAATATTAGAATAGTGAGTAGTGATCACTCCATAGCACCCTTTGGCAAGCAGTCGCTCCAAAATGGCTTCGGCAATAGCTCCTCCGATCACAGGCTCAGTACCCGAACCGAACTCATCTATCAAGACCAAAGTGCGGTTGGAAGCGGACTGCAACATACTCTTCATATTCAACAGATGTGATGAGTAGGTCGACAAATCGTTATCCATCGACTGCTCGTCACCTATATCTATACAGATACTCTCAAATATAGGTAACTCGCTATTCTCGCCTGCCGTTACAGGGAATCCACATTGGAACATATATTGGACTATTCCCGTAGTCTTCAGACAAACAGACTTTCCACCAGCATTAGGTCCCGAAATAACCAAAATATGACGCTCCTTATCGAGTTGCATATCGAGCGGAACAAGTTCCTTATTCTCACGTTTCAGCGTCTGAGCCAACAGAGGATGGAAGGCACTACGCAACACCAGACGATCATCGGTCGAGATGATTGGCTTACCAGCCTTATTCTCCATAGCCCAACGCGCTTTGGCTCTCACAGCATCCATCTCGGCCAAATACTCTCCAGCTGAAGCTATCGGCTCGGCATCGGGCCGCAACGACTCGGTAAACTCCGTGAGCAAGCGCACTATCTCGCGGCGCTCGGCATATTCCAACTCCTTGAGGGCATTATTAAGCTCAACGACCTCAACAGGCTCAACATAGAAGGTCTTACCTGTGGCCGACTCATCGTGGATAAAACCATTGAGTTTACGTTTATTACCTGCCGAAACGGGGATTACGGCGCGTCCCTCACGAATCGAGATCATGGCATCTGCGTCAACGATTCCCGCACGTTTTGCGTTGTTCAAGACTTGTTGCAGACGCTTCGACACCTGGCCTTCGTGTTCGCGGATGGCACGGCGGATAGCGAGCAATTCAGGAGAAGCTCCATCGCGGATATTACCCTCATCATCAAGTAGTTGATTAATCAAACGGATAACATCTGGGAATACGCACACTCGCTCGCTACGACCTCTCAAGCGCGGATACTGCTCCTCGGAGCGATTCATTATGAAGCCCACCATATTACCCACAGCGGTCAAAGCCACGCGCAACACAGCCAACTCCTCAGTAGTTAGGAAAGCTCCTTCGACCCCGATTTTAGAGATGATGGCCTCCATATCGGGATATTCATCGCGTGGAGCATCGCTTTCGAGCATCATGATGACACGCATCTCATCGGCGATATCCTGCTTGAAAGCGATCTCAGCCGCAGATGTCGAAAACTTCTCTCCGAGAATAATAGCACGTCCCGCCTGCATACTGCACAACGCGGCGACCTGCTCTCGCAAGCGGTCGAAGCCTATCTTCTGTTCAAAATTGGCGGGATATATCATTCTTAACAAACTATTTTCTTAAAAAAATAAGCTAATGACTTCGGCAACAGTTTAGCGAGAAGCCTTTTTAAGCTGCTTTTTCTGCAATTCTGCCTCACGCTCAGCAGCCTCATCAGCACGCTTAATAGCATTTTTCTCGGCTTTAGCCTTAGCCTTAGCGACCTTCTGTTCTGGGTTCTTACCGCCAAAAACAGAGACCTGCACATAGCGAGAAGGATTCTCCTTCAGATCCTCAAGCAACACAGAGAGATTGTTGCTTGCCGAAGCCAAATTGTCGTATAACTGAGGATCACCAAGCAACTTACCAACGCTTCCATTCTTGTCATTTACCGATGCAAGAACGCCGTTAAGCTGATTCACAACACCCTCAATCTCGCCCACGAGATTTGAGTCAGCCAACTGACCAGAGAACTTACTCATATTATCAATAATGGCATCCACCTCACCTGCGTTATCGCCCAAAGCCTTAGAGAACTCGCTGAGCGAAGTGAGAGCCTGCTCCATGTGCTGTTTCTCTTTGGCAAGCATAGAGTTTACGTTACCCGTAACGCCATCAACATTGGTCATAATGTGGGTGATAGTCTCGGTGTTCTGTGCCATCAAATTATTGATACCGTCAAGTGTAACGGTCAAATTATCCATAATCCCCTTGACCTTTTCCAACAAACCGCTAAGCTCAGTAGAGGCCATATCCATCAGGTCGACACTCTCTTTCGAGGCGATTGTACCCTTGTTGGGAGTAAACTCCTGCGCCGAGCCGTAAAGAATCTTCACAGCCTTGCCTCCCATCAATCCATCGCTAAAGATCTCAGCCTTAGAGTCTACGGGGATGCGATACTGCTTATCAATCGACAAAACCAACTCAACACCCTTAGATGGATCTTCATTGAGTTTCACATCAATCACAGATCCTACCTTTACGCCCGAAATAGTCACCTGCGATGCAGGCTGAATACCTCCGACTTGAGTGTAATGAGCATAGTAGGTATAGCTATTACTGAAAATCTCAGCACCCTTCAACATTCGAGCAACGCCCCAGCCCACAAGTAATACTGCCAGAGCAAATAATCCGACTCTAATTTCTCGTTTCATATTGTATTCTCTTTATCTTTTACTTCACAATTTTATCCTGCGAAAACTTTACCACAAAAGCATCTTTAAATGAGCGTTTTACCGTATTTAACTCACGTTGTGCTTCACTTCGTGTGGCATACGATCCATAGCAGTATTTATATTTTAGCACTCCGCTACCGAGATAATATCTAACCTTACCGCGATAGCTTTTAAATTGAGTATCAGAGGTTTTAATCACCTTATCTGAAGCTAACACTTGAATTGTATAACCCGAATCAACCGCCGAAGCCTCAGTTGACTTTACAGACTCCTTGGCGCTCTGTTTAGTTGTCGTCTTCTCAGGCTGCTTAACGACCTCTTTTTCCGACTGCTTAACAGGCTCTTTTTCAACAGCAACAATCGGTTGCTGCACCTCTACAACCTGCTCTACATCAGTCGTTTGAACACCGCCACTCACACCCGAAAGGCGATTTATATGCCCAACATACTCCTTCACCGCATT
>CAYTGT010000063.1:0-8091 GCA_964437405.1 uncultured Alistipes sp. | reverse complement strand
GGGTAACAAAGAGGCCAACGATTGGTTATGCAAATTTATCGGTGATTTCTGCGAGGAGAACGGAATCGACTACTATCGTCAGGATTTCAACATGGCCGCAGCACACTTTTGGGCGAAGTATGACGAGGAGGGCAGAATCGGCATGAAGGAGATACGTTATGTAGAGGGGCTCTACAAGTATTGGGATTATCTACTGGAGCGCTTCCCTGGCATGGTGATCGACAACTGCGCTTCGGGTGGTCGCCGCATAGATCTTGAAACGACAAGTCGCAGTATCCCGCTTTGGCGTACCGATTACCAATATGGCGAGCCAAATGGCTACCAATGCCACACGTATGGTCTTAACTTCTTCCTGCCATACCACGGGACAGGACTTTATGGTGCAGATCCTTACAACTTCCTCTCAAGCATGAGTAGTGCTACGGTGATGAATTGGGAGCTACTAAGTCAGCACAACTCCATACCTGAAATGCAACGCGTAATCAACAAGTTCAAGCAGATACGCTCCTACTACTGCGAGGACTATTATCCGCTGACAGGCATCGAAGAGAATACGGGCGAAGATGTTTGGCTCGCTTATCAGCTTCACCGCAAGGCCGATGATTCGGGAATCGTAGTTGCCTTCCGCCGTGCTGCCAACACACAGGAGAGCATTGAGGTACAGTTGCAGGCAATAGATGATCAGAAAAGCTACACGCTCCACAATTTCTTTGAGAATAAGAGTGTAGAGATGAGTGGTGCAGAGTTGAAGAAGGCTTTGAAGATTGAGCTTAAATCGGCTCGTAGCGCAGTGCTTTTGGAGTATGCTCCGACAAAATAGTAGTGTCTGAAATCCGACATCTGGGGGTTGTCCGAAAAAATACCGAACAACCCCTTGTCGTTGCAAATAGCGCAATCACCAGCCGTACTTAGAACATATAGGAAGCACCGATGTAGAGATTACGATTATTAATCTTATCATCGCCCTGCGATATATTCAACAACCCCCAATCATAACCGATAAAGATACGGTAGTGATCGAACATCTGCACACCACCACGCAGGCCCAAACCAAAATCAAATCGTTTCAAACCATCATCATCGAATGTGTCGGGTTTAGAGCTTTGGTCGCCCACTGTCACCTTGTTTGTACCAAATAGGCCGACACCAAAATATGGGCCAAACGAGCCAAAAATACCTACGTTACCCTTACCGAACATATATCGGTAGCCGATATGGATCGGAAGTTCAAGATAGTATGGGCGTACGATGGATTTTGCCGCCACGCCATCACTCTCGCCCTTGACTTTGGCTCCCTTTGAGCTGAGCAACAACTCGGCATCAAAGTAGAAACCATCGGAAATAAACGGTGCCTCCATCTCCATACGGAAGCCCGCATTAAACCCCACGCGAGAATCGGGACTATACTCCACGCCACCAATCTCGATGGCATAGTTACTGAGATTCATGGCACCTGTGATGCCATAGCGCAAACTCTGAGCTGACGTTGTAGTCACCACACCGAGTGCTAACAAAATTAGAGGTAAAAACTTTTTCATACTCATTGTCATTTAAGTGAACATTCACTCATTAGAGTTGCAAAAAATATGCGAGAACTGAAAATTCAGCCCTCGCATTATAAAAAAAGTGATACCCGCTCGGTTTAGAACATATATGCTGTACCAATGTAGAAGTTCAGAATACGGTTCTTCATGTCAGCAACATTGTCCTTAGCGGTCTTTGACAAGTTGAGCAAGCTATGCTCGAAACCGAGATAGAACTGCCACTGATTCCACATCTCAACACCGACTTTATAATTCAAGCCGAAATCGAAACGCTGCAAGCGGTTACCAAAAACATCAGTCTTAACTTTCGTGCCGTCATTCTTAACCACATCCTTTCCTAAAATTCCCAAAGCAAAGTATGGGCCGAGACTACCGATAAACGAGATATCGCCCGCGATAGGAGTACGATAACCGAAATTCACAGGCAACTGCAGATATCCCAAATTGGAGTGAGAGCCCGAATAGCTACCACCCTTGAGGTTATAAAGCAACGATCCCTCAGCAAAAAATCCGTCTGTGATATATTGTGCGAGATCCATCTCAGCCTTAACGCCCGCCTGAAAACCAATATAACTGTCAGATGACACCGCCACATCGCCTGCCTTAGCACGCTCCCATGCAAAATTAAGACCGCCAGCAACGCCATAACGCAGATCCTGCGCCGAAACTCCCAATGTAGCCATCACAGCCACTATCGCAATAATTATTCGCTTCATGTTCTACTATTTTTATGGTTTAATACGACAAAAGTAACATAATTTTGCAGAGATACAAAATCGGTTACTCAATTTTGGCACAATAGACACACTAATTTTCGTAAAATAACCATTTAATTCGTATCTTTGCTCAGATAAAAAGTTTTTTTGACATGACACGTATAATTTCACCTTCGATGCTCTCAGCCGATTTCGGCAATTTCGAGCGTGACACCAAAATGATTGACCGTAGTGCCGCCGAGTGGGTACACATTGACGTAATGGATGGCGTATTCGTGCCTAACATCTCTTTCGGATTTCCAGTCATGAAGCCAATCCGCCGCGCAACAAGCAAGGTATTGGATGTCCACTTAATGATTGTCGAGCCTGAGCGTTATGTCGAGAAGTTTGTGGCGGCTGGGGCTGATTTTGTCACTTTCCACCACGAAGCAACCGCGAATCCAGAGGCGTGCATTTCGGCCATAAAAGGAGCGGGAGCCAAAGCTGGTATCTCGATCAAGCCCAAGACCGAAGTTGCTGTATTGAATGGTTTGTTGGATAAGGTCGATATGGTTTTGGTGATGAGTGTAGAGCCAGGATTTGGTGGGCAGTCGTTCATACCTTCGGCTTTGGACAAGATCAGAGAGCTGGATAAGATCCGCAAGGAGCAGGGATTAAACTACTTGATCGAGGTTGACGGCGGCATCTCTGCAGCAAACGCTGGCGAGGTATTCGAGGCTGGAGCTGACGTATTGGTAGCAGGTAGCGCGGTATTCGGCGCAGAGGATCCTGAGCAGGAGATAATTAAGATGCTGGAGGCATAGCATAAGGGCGTATGATTTCACTTGACAACTTGACGGTAAGCTACGGAGGGTGGACACTCTTCGATGACATATCGTTTATGATAAACGAGAAGGATCGCATCGGTCTGGTGGGTAAGAACGGAGCGGGTAAGACTACCCTGCTACGTATCATCACAGGCGAGCAACAACCCTCAGAAGGAGCTGTGACGCTCAATGGTGAGTGCACGATTGGCTACCTACCTCAGCAGATGCGTGTGGCTGATACCACAACACTCAAGGCCGAGACCGAGAAGGCTTTTGATGAGGTATTGCGCTTAGAGGCCGAGATTAACAAGTTCACCGCCGAGATTGCAGAACGCAACGATTATGAGTCAGAGGAGTATGCTCAACTGATCCACAAGCTCAACGATGCGCAAGATCGTTATCATATTTTGGGAGGCGACACACGTGAGGCCGACATCGAAAAGACTTTGCTCGGATTAGGTTTCAAGCGTTCGGACTTCGATCGCCCAACCAAAGAGTTTTCGGGTGGATGGAGAATGAGAATCGAGCTTGCGAAGCTACTTTTGCAACGCCCTTCGATTTTCTTGTTGGATGAGCCGACAAACCATCTCGATATCGAGAGTATTCAGTGGTTGGAGGAGTATTTGAAGAATTACAACGGAGCGGTGTTGCTCATTTCACACGACCGCGCCTTTTTGGACAACGTCACCACGCGCACCATCGAGCTCTCATTGGGTCATGTCTACGACTATAAAGTACCATATTCGAAGTTTGTCGAGTTACGCGCCGAGCGCCGAGCACAGCAATTGGCCGCTTATGAGAACCAGCAACGCCTGATCGAAAAGACTGAGGAGTTTATCGAAAAGTTCCGCTATAAGCCTACGAAGAGTAATCAGGTACAATCGCGCATCAAGCAGTTGGAGAAATTGGAGCGCATAGAGGTTGACGAGGAGGATCTCTCACGTCTGAACATCAAGTTTCCACCAGCGCCACGTTCTGGACAGATTGTAGCCGAGATCAAAGAGGTAGGAAAGTCTTTCGGCGAGAAACATATCTTCTCAGGAGTAGAATTTACCATCGAGCGAGGACAGAAAATTGCCCTTGTGGGACGTAACGGTGAGGGTAAGACCACAATGGCGCGTATGCTCATAGGCGAGTTGGAGCCCACCGAAGGATCAATCCGATTGGGTGCAAATGTAAATATCGGATACTATGCCCAGAATCAAGATGACTTGATGGACGGCGATTTCACGGTATTCGACACATTGGATAGAGTGGCCGTGGGCGATATTCGCACGCGTCTGAGAGATATTTTAGGAGCATTCCTCTTTAGAGGAGAGGATATTGACAAAAAGGTGAAGGTCTTGTCGGGCGGAGAGCGTTCTCGTTTGGCAATGGCACGTCTGATGTTGGAGCCTTATAATCTTTTGGTGCTTGATGAGCCAACCAACCACATGGATATGCGTTCAAAGGATATCCTAAAAAATGCTCTCCAAAAATATGACGGCACTGTGGTAGTAATCTCGCACGATAGAGATTTCTTGGATGGATTGGTTGACCGTATCTATGAGTGGCGAGACGGCGGAGTTCAGGAGTATTTGGGTGGAATTTACTATTTCTTGGAGAAGCGTAAATTGGACTCTTTACAAGAGATTGAGCGTAAAGATGCCCCCGCAGAGCCTACCCAAACAAAAGCCGCTACTTCGGGCAAACTATCATACGAGCAGAAGAAAGAGCAGGAGAAGGCTATCCGCAAATTGCGCAAAGCAATCGAAACGGTCGAGAACCTACTTGCTGAGATTGAGGCTAAAATCGCCGAATATGACTCCAAATTTGCCACCGCAACAGAGTATAACGAGGCCGACTACGCGGCATACAACGAATTGAAGGCCTCTTACGACAAACAGATGCACGAGTGGGAGAAACTCAATTATGAGTTAGAGCTTACCGAGGAGCAATAGTAGAAATCTTTACCTAAGGCCACATCTCGACAAAACATAGAAATGGCTGAGAAAAACGACAAAAAAAAGAAACTTACAGAATAAAAGATAATGGATAACAACATCGTATTTGGAATTCGACCTGTGGCCGAGGCCATACAGACAGGCAAGCAGATTGAGCGACTCTACATCCGCAAGGGTGCTGAGGGGCAGTTGATGACCGAGCTCAGAGATTTGGCATTTCGCCACCGCATCCGCATACAGGAGGTGCCTGTCGAGAAGCTAAATCGTCTGACGAAGCTCAACCATCAGGGCGTTGTGGCGCAGATTGCACCTATCGAGTATGTCGAGCTGAACGATATTTTGGAGCGTGTACCAGAAGATGAGACTCCGCTGATCGTGCTCTTTGATGGCGTAACCGATGTCCGCAACTTCGGAGGTATCGCCCGCTCTGCAGAGTGTGCAGGCGCGCACGGATTGATTACTCCACTAAAGAACTCTGCGCCTGTAAATTCCGAGGCGATGCGTTCTTCGGCAGGTGCGTTAAACCGTATCCCTGTTTGTCGCGTAGGCTCGATCCGCAACACCCTCAAAGCATTGCAGGCCGAGGGATTCCAGATTGTGGCCGCCACAGAGAAGAGCCGCAAGTTGATCTATGATGCCGACATGCGCAAGCCTACGGTGATTGTAATGGGTGCCGAGGATACAGGGATCTCAAAGGAGGTCCTCAAGCTCTGTGACGAGCAGTTGGCAATTCCGCTTATTGGATCTATCGAGTCGCTCAATGTTGCTGCGGCAGCAGCCATCATGCTCTTTGAGGTTGTGCGTCAGCGCATCGGCGATTAATCCTCTAACCAAAAGATGCAGAAGAGTTACAACCACCCCCGATTAGGAGAGATCTTGTTGAGTGTCACTCGCCGTTCGCGGCGCATATCACTCTCGGTAAACTCTTCGGGGAGGGTACGACTCTCCTATCCACCATACACCTCCACCAAACGTGCTTTGGAATTTTTGGAGAGTAAAGTTGATTGGGTGGAGGCCGCTCGCCGAAAATATGAGGGGCGGCCTGCCCAACCTAAGCGTACTCGTGCCGAGATCGAGCAACTGCGTGCCGAGGCAAAACGCTACCTCCCCGCACGTCTTGAGGAGTTATCTGCAGCAACGGGGCTAAAATATAATAATGTTACAATACGTGCCGCACGCACTAAGTGGGGATCATGCACCTCGCGCAACAATATCTCGCTGAGTCTTTTTCTGATGACTCTGCCCCGACATCTGATTGATTACATTCTGATTCACGAACTCTGCCACACCCGACACCACAACCATTCGGCTCAGTTCCACGCTTTGGTGGACAAATTTTTGGGTGGCCGAGAGAAAATTTTGGATAAAGAGTTGAAACAATACTCAATCCGATAATCTAAGCTATATAATCCATTACTCCACCGCACCCGTAATAGGTGCTTTAAGATGGGTCAGCAGCTCTGCATTAGAATTTAATAAGACCTATTAAGCACGTCACTCCACCGAGCCTATTTATAGGCGAGGATTGGAGTCTCTAACCACAAAACTAAGCGTAGAGATTCCAATCATCACTCACTATTGTTCGTGATGTGGAATGACGTCAACACTAAAGTTTATAATTACGATCTAATTTGAATTTTTTGTACACTTTTTCATTTTTTCTCGTTATCTTTGTTTTAAGATAACACTATGCATCGTATCTATGGAGATGAAAAACATATACAACTTTGACAAACCAACCTCTCGCCGAGGCACAAACTGCGTCAAACATGATGCGTTGAAGGAGGCCTTCGGCCGCGAGGATTTGATTCCGCTATGGGTAGCGGACATGGATTTTGAGACTCCCGATTTTATCATCGAGGCGATGAAGGAGAGGCTCAACCACCCTATCGTGGGTTACACGTTCGAGTACGATTCCTATTGGCAGAGCATACAATCGTGGCTCAAGGAGCGTCACGATTGGGATGTGGAGCGAGAGTGGATGTGCTACATCCCTGGAATTGTGAAGGGCATAGGCATGGTGATCAACCACCTAACCGAGAAGGGCGACAAGATCATCATCCAGCCACCGATCTACCATCCATTCCGACTTGTGCCGCAGAATAATGGTCGTGAGGTAGTATTCAACCCGTTGAAGTGTGTTGACGGAGTCCATTATGAGATGGATTTCGACCACTTGGAGCAGATTATTGACGAGAAATGCAAGGTACTGATCTTGGCCAATCCACACAACCCAATCGGTATCACGTGGCCAAAAGAGACTTTGGCTCGTCTGGCAGAGATAGCCGTAAAACATAACATCACCGTCATTTCGGATGAGATCCACTGCGATATGCCACTCTACGGACATAAGCATACTCCATTTGCTACTGTCTCGGAGGCAGCAGCGAAATGTAGCATCACATTTGGTGCCCCATCAAAGACTTTCAACATCGCAGGTATTGTCAGCTCCTACGCCATTGTCCCCAACAAAGAACTTAGAGAGAGCCTGTTTGCTTGGTTGAAGGCCAACGAATTTGAGATGGCAACAATTTTTGCAATGGTGGCGACAGAAGCGGCATTTACTAAGGGAGAGAATTGGCGACAGCAGATGATTGCTTACATTGAGCAGAATATTGACTTTGTGGACAACTACCTAAAGGAGAATATCCCACAAGTCAAGCTCATCAAGCCCGAAGCATCGTATTTGGTTTGGTTGGACTTCTCGGCTTTGGGCATGGAGCATAAGGCATTGGTCGAGTTTTTGATCAACGAGGCACATTTGGCTATGAACGATGGCGCAATGTTTGGCACACAGGGCGAGCAACACATGAGAATGAATGTGGGTACGCAACGTGCTACACTTGAACGAGCTTTGAGCAATCTAAAGCAGGCAATTGATAACAGAAAGTAATAACAAAGAGAAAATATGGCAATGATTTTCAGATTTCGCATGCTCAGCGATGAGAACGACAACTTCTTACGCGACTTTGAGTTGGAAGAGACATCGACTCTTTTGGAGATGCATGAGTTTATCATCAAGATGCTCCGCTACGACCAATGTATGGCTTCGTTCTTCACAGCCGATGACCATTGGGAGCGA
>CAYTGT010000062.1:0-8278 GCA_964437405.1 uncultured Alistipes sp. | reverse complement strand
CACTACCCTCGGAGCTGATTGCGGTATCGGCATGGCAGCAGCATTGGCGTTGATGATCGACCCAGAGGCAGAACATGGCCCACTTGAGGCACTCTTTACGGTCGATGAGGAGACGGGGCTGACGGGAGCTTTCAACCTCGGCGAAGGGATGTTGAGCGGAAAATATCTTATCAACCTCGATTCAGAAGATGAGGGCGAGATATTTATCGGTTGCGCGGGTGGAGTGGATACCGTTGCATACTTTAAAGTCGAGAATGAGCCTGCTCCAAGTGATTATAAATTCTTCCGTCTGAGTATCGCAGGACTCACGGGAGGTCATTCGGGCGATGATATTAATAAAGGTCGCGCCAACTCGAATAAACTCTTAGCAAGAATCCTTTTAGAGGCGGCTGAGGAGTATGGTGCACGACTGAGTTATATGGATGGTGGTAATTTGCGCAACGCCATTCCTCGTGATGCTTATGCCATAGTGGGTATTCCCGCAGAAAAGACAGAGGATTTCACTATGCGCTACAACAAATGGGCAACTGAGTTTAGAGGTGAGTTTGCAATTACTGAACCTCAAATGCAGGTGACTCTTGCCGAGGAACAGACACCTAAGAGTGTCTTAGCATTTTGCGACCAGATGTTACTGCTTAAAGCATTGGTCGGAGTTGCAAATGGAGTAATCGCAATGTCTCAGGCTGTTGAGGGTCTGGTGGAGACCTCTACAAATTTGGCTTCGGTGAAGTTTAGTGGCGCAGATGAAGTGA
The DNA here is from genome assembly GCA_964437405.1 of uncultured Alistipes sp. Taxonomy (GTDB): domain Bacteria; phylum Bacteroidota; class Bacteroidia; order Bacteroidales; family Rikenellaceae; genus Alistipes. Next base: position 7,526 of record CAYTGT010000062.1, on the reverse strand, counting down.
TTGTAACCACATCACAACGCTCATCGGTAGAGAGCGCAAAACTCTATGCAAAGAAAATGGTAGAATCGACCTTCCTTTTGGCTGGTGCTGAGGTAAAACACTCTGACGGCTACCCTGGATGGGCACCAAACCCCGAATCTGAGCTACTGCGACAGACCGTACTGAGCTACAAAGAGCTTTTCGGGACAGAGCCTAAGGTTAAAGCCGTACATGCTGGCTTGGAATGTGGACTTTTCTTGGAGAAATATCCCGATTTGGAGATGGTATCGTTTGGTCCAACATTGCGCGGTGTACACTCACCAGAGGAGCGATTGGAGATTGCTACAGTTGATAAGTTCTGGCGATTGTTAAAGGATTTGCTTAAACGAGTATAAAAACTATGGCAGAGGAGTTAATCATAGCGCAAGGAGATAAGGCGGAGAAGTATGAGTTGCTGTATAAACAGATTGCAGCATTAGTCGAGGGAGAGAGTGATTCGATAGCCAATATGGCTAACGTGGCAGCGATGATACACTCCACATTCGGTTTTTGGTGGACTGGATTCTATCGAGTAATAGGCAACGAATTGGTTTTAGGACCATTTCAAGGGCCATTAGCCTGTTCACGCATCAAGTATGGCAAAGGTGTCTGCGGCACAGCATGGGAAAGTCAGACAACGCAAGTTGTAGCCGATGTCGAGCAATTCCCGGGCCATATAGCTTGCAGTTCATTGTCGAAAAGCGAAATTGTTGTACCCGTATGGCACGATGGAGTGATCTCGGCCGTATTGGATATCGACAGCGAGCATTTAGCGACCTTTGACCAGACAGACAAAGAGTGGTTGGAGAGGATTGTGGAGTTACTGTAATTAATATACAAATAGAAAAACTGTCCTCATGAAAATATATTTCAAATATATCCTTGCTCTATCACTTATATTTGCTATAACATCAAAACTTTTTGCCAATGAGCCACGCAAAACTATAGTCATTGATATGTCGAGTAATGGTGGTCCCGATATTGCTTATTGGCGAGGGGCTCAAGGCCCAGGCATGAATGGATTCTTTGACAATAAAGCACAACGTGAGTGCTTAAAAATCCATGCTAAAAATGGCATGAGAATATACAATGGTACAAGGCGTTTAGCAACAGATCCTGAGAAAGCCGATTTTTATATAGATAGCTTAGGTAATCCAGCAACATCTCCAATAAATGAATATGTCAACATCAAAAGATATGCTCATAGTCTTGGAATAGAGTTGATATGTATGATTGATGGGACTCCGTCATGGGTTATAGAAATTGAACGCGACACATTCCATTGGGGTAATCCAGCCTTCTCAGAAAAAGTAGAAGATGCAATAGCAGATCATGCGCCTCTCCCTAAAAAGGGAAAACCAATGGAAGATTTTCAACGACTTTTCGTTGAATTTGCACGAGAAAGTGATGCTGCTGTAGCCCCCGATTATCACTCAATTTGGATTGGGACACAAGAAATAGCACACACTATAGGGTGGAGAGATGGTGTAGTGAACGAAAACACTAAAAAAGAAGCAATTAGAAGATATATTGATTTTTGGGTTCCTATTGCCGACAGTTTACGAATGTATGGTAAAAAAGTCGGTGGCATACAATTAAATTCATCCAATGCAGACATCTATAATTATGCGGTAGATTATATGATTGAGAAAAATCTTAAGTTAGATTATCTCACATACCAATTCTATCAATGGGGCAAGGAAAAACCAATGCAAAAAGCAGCTCAATCGGTAAGAAGATATAGAGATAGGATGAACATGCCCAACACACAGCTAATAATTGATCGTGGATCTCATGGCAAACTTACAAGAGATTTAGAAGATGGAAGTAAAAAGTTAATTACCTTTTTAAAAGGTGAAAAGTTTTGTATGGATCAAGCAGATGTTGTATATGCTTATACTTTAGATGCTGAAGTAGGAAAATTTACTAAAAATCAAAAATATAATAATCTGGAGTGGAAAACCAAATATTGGCTTATGAACTGCGGAGATCCGAAAAGTCCAAACAAAAGGCGCTCTATGATAGGACTTTCAAATGGACTTGATGGTTTTGTTACGACAAAAGAGAACGACCTTTATGGGGTTATTTGGAATACGGGTGTCACAGGATCTAACCCACAAAAAATCAAATTAAAACTACAAAACACTCAAGCCTATTATACGGAAGCACCTAAAATTTATAAAGCAAGCGGAAACGCACTCTCCGAAGTCAAATGTAGACTCCGAAAAAATACTATTAGTGGCGTTACTTTATGTAGCGATGAATATATACTTATAGAATTAAGCGCAGATCAAGTGAAGAATTAAGATTACCTAAATATTACTAAAAATTGAACTTAAGCCATGAAAAATTTATCCACATTTCTTAGAATCGTTATGACAGCCATAATATGCCTCTCGGCAACAGCTACATGGGCACAATTTCCGCTCTACGGTTGGCGAGGCCCTGAGCGCAATGGCACATACCCAGAAAAGGGACTGTCGAAAAAGTGGCCTGCTGAAGGCCCTACAAAATTGTGGGAGGTTCTCGATGTTGGCAAGGGTAACTCAAGTCCTACCATAGCCGATGGGCGTATCTTCTTGACTGGAATGAACGAAGATGGCTCGAAAGAGATCTTGTCGGCATACACAATGGAGGGCAAAAAACTATACAGCGTTGAGTTAGGAACACCCTGGAACCACACATTCCACGAGACACGTACCACACCAACATACTATGATGGCAAGATATATGTCATTTGCGGAGGAGGCGAAATAATCTGCGTTTCGGCAGCCGATGGTAAGATTGTATGGAAAGTTAACGGCGGCGAGACTTACAAGCGTAAGGTCAACAACTATGGTACGGCCGAGAGCCCTTTAGTCTTCGAGGATAAGGTTATCTACACCCCAGCTGGAGAACTGACTACAATGGTAGCCCTCAATGCAAAGACAGGAAAAGAGGTTTGGCGAACCAAGTCATTAGGCGATGTAGGCGCATACGTTTCGCCTATCCTGATCAAGTACAAAGGCAAAAAGCAGATCATTGGCTCTACTTCGTCACATCTGATTGGTGTAAATCCAAAATCGGGCGAGATAGAGTGGAGTGTCGAGATTCCGAGGGGTCATCATGGAGATTTTGGCAATCCTGCGGCCAACTCCCCTATCTTTAAGAATGGCCGAGTGTTCATTAGCGAAGGTTATGATGTATTTTCATATATGATCGAGCTCTCGGACGATCTAAAGAGTGCAAAGGTAGTATGGGAGAACAAAACTTTAGACACCCACTTCGGCGGTTATGTTGAACTTAATGGAGTGATCTACGGCTCAAGCCACATCACAAATGGTTCTGGTAATTGGTGCGCCATAGATTGGCAGACAGGCCAGACTCTCTATGAACACACATGGGAGGGCAAGAGCAAGGGTGCAATCATCGCGGCTGACGGCATGCTGATATGCTATGAGGAACGTAGAGGCACGATCGGTCTGATACGCCCATCACGCGAAAAGTTTGATTTAGTGTCAGAGTTCAGAATAACTTCTGGCGAAGGTCCACATTGGGCACATCCTGTTGTGAACAACGGTGTGTTATACATACGCCACAACTCAGCATTGATTGCTTATAAGATTAAATAAAGTACCGATACATTTGAAATGCACTACACACCCGCCTGATTCAAAAGATCAGGCGGATGTTTTTTATACTTAATGAGAAAATCTCCGAATTTTTCTTCTCAAAAATTTGGAATCTCAGATTTTATTTATACTTTTGTGACAAGTTTTAATGTTTATCGTTAATTTTTAAACGTAAATGATTTATAAAACAACGAAAAACATATATACAGATTTATTAACCTTTAACAACTTTCAGCTATGAAAATTTCACAAAAAAACCAGCGCCGCACAATCGTTTATGTGGTCGCAGCAGCTCTCGTTACACTCTTTGTAGTTGCGCACTACGGAGTACAACTATTCTACTCAACCAATCCTTATGCGGAAGACAAAAGCCACACCTTTATCGGTAAGATGGATACAAAATTCCAAGCCATGAATTTAGAGGGCGAAATCGACTAGTTTGCCATCACCATTGAGCGCGATATTGAGGGTAAGCCTCTTGTGGAGGCTTTGCCATCGAGCATGCTCATCTACTCGAAACACCCCGACTACACCCGCCCCGACCACTACGGATGGAGCGCAAACCGTATAATTAACTTCGCTACACTTGTAGTGTTTGTTGCGATAGCAATCATGATGGCATGGATACTAATGAGTGCTATTCGCGGCTTCCGTACAGGCAATATCTTCCACCACAAATTTCCATCCGTTCTGCGTTGGTTGGCATTGTTATCATTCCTATACTATGTGATGATCGACAACCGAGAGCTATTTCGCATGATTGCCGTTAAGGATCTCTATGGCGATAGTTCGCCTATCGAGCTATTAGGTTATGCTACTCTAAGTGCAGGGTGCTTTATCGCGCCACTACTTCTACTCATACTCGCCGAGTTGATGGCCATAGCCGCCAAAATTAATGAAGATGAATCAATGACAATTTAACCCCCTCCAGCAAGATATGGCAATTATAGTAAATTTGGACGTTATGCTCGCCCGCCGAAAGATGTCGCTAACCGACCTCTCGGAGAAGGTAGATATATCAATAGTAAACCTCTCTGTCCTCAAGACAGGCAAGGCTAAGGCTATTCGTTTTTCAACATTAGAGGCGATATGTCGAGTATTGGAGTGTCAACCTGCCGATATATTAGAGTATCAGCCTGATAACGCTCAAGAATAACCCTACCCCCACTCAACTCACATTACAACTAAACTGAAAAGTGGCTGCCAACCTACCGAGGTCCGCAGCCACTCTTTTTTACAATCCACCTTACTCCACAACGCGTACCTTACAGCCAAAGATACCGCCTGCAATATTCCCATCGTGGGCATCAATTGCGATGGTCACTCGCCCACTCTTTAACAGCTCCGCAGGGATCGGGTATGCCACATCTAACAACATATCAAATGTCTCAGTGCGCAGAGTGTGGGTTGCAATCCGCTTGCCGTTTACCAAGATATCAAATGTACGATTGCCGCCATCGGTCGAATGATATGTCAACACAAGCTCTTGCTTTTTATCTTTATGACACATAAGATCATAAGAAAACCATCCTCCATCAAGCGCATCTCGCCAACCCGCATTACCATCTGAGCGAGTATGTTCGCCACGCAGATTATGAGCTCGCTCCGACCGAGCATCGCCAATGATCACAGCATCAACCACTCTACGTTGCTCGTCTAAACGAGTACTGATCTGCTCTCCATTCTCAGGAATCCAAACCTTCATCTCGGTCGCCCCACGATGTGAACGTGCATAGTATGGAAGATAGGTTACCTTTGCAGGCTGAGACTCAATTTTAGCGCCATCGTCTGATATGACATAACGTGCTCCATCACTCTGGAGAGTATCGGCCCCACCAATGAAACGATTTTTTCGGTCAACCTCAATTTTGGCATCGCTACTCACCGAAATATCAGACACATGGCCGCCATTATCTACGCCCTCTATACAATAAACTATTGGTCCTCGCTCGACAGCCAAAAGACCAGCATTGCTCTTCACTGCCGCGTGAGAACGCACCTGACGTACCCGCATCGGGAGTTTTAAATCTATCTTATCACCCGACTGCCACTTGCGATTCAGAACGGCATATCCATTCTCAACAGCATAGTCTACAGGCTCTCCGTTTATCAAAATCGCAACCTTCTCTGTCTCGGAGTTGGTATAGGTGTAAAGATCTGATGGAACAGCCTCACCCTGCGCCCAACCAGGGATTCTTAAGCATAATTCAAATTGAGTAGGTGCAGATTCTACACATATCGTAACATCTCCTTCCCACGGATAATCGGTATGCTGATGAAGTACAACACTCTTGCCACCAACATCTATTTCGCTATGACTGCCGATATAGAGATTAGCATATATTCTCTTACCTTGCACAGCATAGGCATAGCCCGATACAGCAGGGATAAAACGACACAGATTTGTCGGGCAACAAGTACAGCCAAACCATGCACTTCGCAACTGTCCCTGCTCGCCCGCCTCCAAACGATTAGGATAGAAATAAGAGTCTCCGCTAATAGAGATTCCACTCAGAACGGTATTATAAAGCGAACGCTCAAGCACATCAATATACTTCGACTCTCCATGCAGGCGGAACATACGCAAATTGAACATACAATTAGCTATCGAAGCACATGTCTCGCAATAAGCCGAAGCGTTAGGCAACTCATAGTTCTCTCCAAAAGCCTCATTATGAGCACGAGCACCGAGACCGCCCGTAATGTAGAACTTTTTGCTGACGATATTCTCCCAGATACTGTCGATAGCCACCATATACTCATCATCACCACGATGCAGAGCTATATCGGCCATTCCTGAATAGAAATACAATGCACGCACAGCATGCCCCACAGCCTCGCGCTGATTGACTGCTCGATCATGATCTTGCCAATACTTACCATTGATGCGCAAATCACTCGATTTAGGATCAAATTTACGATGACCTCGACACTCAAGGAAGAAACGAGCCTGATCCAAATAACGCCTATCACCCGTAGTCTCATATAGGCGGACAAGCGCCATCTCAATAACAGCATGGCCTGGAGCCATAACGATTCCATTTTCGTTGAAAACACTACATATCAGATCTGCATTTTTGATAGCTGCATCCAACATTTTGCGCTTACCTGTCGCTTGATAATAAGCCACAGCCGCCTCATACAATTCGCCTGCATTGAAGGTCTCATGGCTCACATTCCAGTCCAACTCCCAACGCTCTTTACCAACCCACGGATGGAGCGGATTATTGATTGTTCGATTAGTAAACAGATAGCCATCAGGCTCTTGTGCAGCCACAACGATATTAATCACGCTATCAACATAGCGCTCCAACTCCTCATCCTTCTCAACCATCAATAAATAGGCCGCGCTCTCTATGATTTTAAAGACTTCGGCATCATCAAAAGGTTGTTCAGATTGGAATCTACCCTTCTTCAATCCGCCAGCAATGGCAAAATTGTCAATATAGCCAGACTCCTCACCACGCTCAAAGGCATAACGGATTGTCTTTCGGCGTAGGGTATCAAGTCTTTGACGCCAAAACGTATCTTCGACATGAACATCAGTATATGAAACAGGCGTAATAGCCGCTCTCTCACACCCCAAAAGCGCTAAAACAAATAGCACATTCAGTAAAATCGCTCTTCTCATCATGGGCAAAACCTTAATTGATATACTTATATTTTCAAAGGTACAAAAAAATAGTTCCAATCTCAAAACGAGATCGGAACTATTTTATATATTAACTCTTCTGCTGATGTCTTAGACTCATTTTCAGAGCCCCGACACTACACGTTCGAGTCAACGATTAAGCCTCCAAAGCGAAACGCTTGTAAGCAACAACAGTAGCCTCCTTATCAGCCTGCTGCAAGTACTCGCGGATAGAGATCTTCTCACCAACCAATGCCTGGTTCAAG
>CAYTGT010000061.1:0-8378 GCA_964437405.1 uncultured Alistipes sp. | reverse complement strand
GGGAATTTGCCGAAATTTTTATATCTTTGTAAGTGATAGAATATGTTTTAACCGTGGAGAAATAGTGAAAATAAAGATCTCTGCGTAAATTATTTCGTTATGGCAAGTTGGAGTTTTATTACATACTATTGTATAATTACAGTTCTGATTATCGCTTATGTGTTGGGTTCGATCCCAAGCGCAGTATGGATTGGTAAAAAGTATTATGGAATAGATATTCGTGAGCATGGCTCAAAGAACGCAGGTACTACTAATATGCTGCGTGTGTTGGGCCGCCGTGCTGCGATACCTGTTTTTGTGCTGGATTTTTTCAAGGGTTTTGTAGCCGTAACCTTAGTGGGTATGTTGATGCGCTACGATACCGATATTAATTCGGCGTGGTTGATTAACCTGAAAATTTTGGCAGTTTTTGCCGCTGTTTTGGGTCATATTTTCCCTGTTTTTGCCAATTTTAAGGGTGGTAAGGGTGTTGCTACATTGGTGGGAGCTGTTACGGGTATCTATCCGCCTATTGTTTTGATGTGTTTCGGCGTGTGGATTTTGGTGTTCTTGTTCACTCACTATGTGTCGCTTGCATCTATGACAGCAGGATGTTGCTTCCCTGTGTTTGTGATGACCTACTCTTCGGGATTGTGGTCTCGTTATCAGGATATTTCAGTGACATTCATCATCTTCGCATTTGTTGTTGCGGGATTGTTGCTTTGGTCACACCGTAAAAATATCGAACGATTGAAAAACGGTACAGAGTCGAAGATATATATTTGGAAGAAACCTGCCCCACAAGATAAAAAATAATATTTTGGGGGTTTAAATATAGATTATGTTACAGGAGAATTTAATAAAGATGTATGAGGCGAGTTTCCGCGCGAATCACGCCTTGCCCGCTTTGACGGATTATTTTGGAAAGGATTCCATCACCTATTTCGAGTTGGCTGAGAAGGTAGCACGTCTGCACTTGCTCTTCGAGAAGTATGGAATCAAGAAGGGCGACAAAATCGCTTTGATTGGTCGTAACAATGTTAATTGGTGTGTGACCTACATCGCTACGATCACTTATGGTGCAGTTATCGTTCCTATTCTTCAAGATTTCAATCCAGCCGATGTTGAGAATATCATCACTCACTCTGAGAGCCGTCTGCTCTTTGCTGGTGATATCTATTGGCAGACATTTGATTCGGATCGTATGCCCGATTTGGAGGCTGCAGTTATCGTCAACGATTTCAGCGTAGTGTATGAGAAGCAGGGCGATAAATTATCTCAGATTGCTAAGAGTTGGGATGCAGATTTCAAGGCTAAATATCCAGCAGGCTTTAGTATTGACGATATTAAATACGCCGAGGTTCCAAACGAGCAGATGATCTTGTTGAACTATACATCAGGTACAACAGGCTCTTCTAAGGGTGTTATGCTTTCGGTGAACAACTTGACAGGTAACATGGTATTTGCACGCGATATGCTCAAGCCTAACACCAACGAAAAATATTTCTATGCTGGAGGTCGTTCACTCTCATTCCTTCCTTTGGCTCATGCCTATGGTTGTGCGTTCGATTTCTTGGTGCAGTTGGTAGTGGGTGGTCATGTTACATTGCTCGGTAAGATGCCATCTCCAAAGATTTTGGTTGATGCGATGCAGAGCGTTAAGCCTACTGTAATTTGTAGTGTGCCATTGGTGCTTGAGAAGGTATATCGTAAGATGATTATGCCGATGTTGGAGCAGGGTCCTATGAGTATCGCAATGAAGATTCCATTGTTGAACACAGCTCTATACTCAATCATCAAGTCTAAGTTGATGGCTTCGTTTGGTGGTGAGGCTCAGATCTTTATCGTTGGTGGCGCTCCTATAAATCAGGAGACTGAGGCTTTCTTGCGTAAGATCAACTTCCCGCTCACAATTGGTTACGGTATGACCGAGTGTGCTCCGCTTATCAGCTTCGAGCATCCAGAGTATTTCAAGAGCGGTTCTTGTGGACGCTACTTGCCAGATATTATGGAGGCTAAAATTCTTTCTAAAGATCCTCAGAATATCGCAGGCGAGATCGTTGTTCGTGGTGAGAACGTGATGATGGGTTACTATAAGAACGAGGAGGCTACTTCAGCTGTTTTGGATAAGGATGGTTGGTTGCATACAGGCGATATGGGTGTGATGGATCCAGACGGAACTATCTACATCAAGGGTCGTTGTAAGACTATGATTTTGACAGGTGCTGGCCAGAATATCTACCCAGAGGAGATCGAGGATCGCCTTAACAACTTGCCACTTGTGATGGAGTCGTTGGTCGTTGAGCGCAAGGGTGTCTTGACTGCACTCATCTTCCCAGATTACGATCAGGCTAAGCAGGAGGGTATCGACAAGGAGGCTTTGGATAAGATCATGGCTGATAATATCAAGACTCTGAATACTCAGGTTGCCGCTTACGAGCGAGTTGGTCTGTATGAGATTCGCGATACTGAGTTTGAGAAGACTCCTAAGAAGAGTATTAAACGATTCTTGTATCAGGATAAATAATTTCTTGATTAGAGCATATGTAAAATAGGTTGCTAACCCGCTATGGTTGGCAACCTATTTCGTTTTAAGAGATCAACGGCTCATTACATCTCATAAATCATAAACCTGACACGTTTCACGTTTGTCTTTTTCTTCTTGTTTATGACTATCGAATTGCTGTTTACGTTAGCGTTTAGGCATTTGCGATCCATAAATCGTTGCCCGATGTAGATTGTCTCTTTGCCGTTGGTGGTGAGTTGATACTCCTTGTTGTCAAGTTTAGTATTGACGCTTCCTTGACATTTATCGCGTGCAGTGATCTCAACTAAGAAACCTCCATACTCAAAGATATGCTCTTTAGGGAATCGGCGGTTATTTTTATTCATTTTCAATAGCAATATACCGAGTTTGTTCATATTGACCTTGTACGTATATTTAGGCTTTGCGCCAGCTGGTGGCATAAACGAGAAGTCGGTAAGTTGATACGTAATGCCGTTTCGCTGGGCTATGGCCTCTTGTGGCGCAGGGAAGATCGAGGCTTGCACATCGTAACCAGCATCTGTCAGAGCCTTGCAGAACTCGGCTGTGTAGAGTTTGTAATTCATCGTTGAGACTCCGCAACGACCTCCGATCTGGCGCAATTTTGCTATGTTTTCTTCTGCCGTTCCGCTGTTGATGGCAAGCATGATCATGCAATTGGAGAATGATCTGACCTTTTGCATGTGGGCTACACCTCCTGTAAAACAGATCCAGTTATCGCCAAACATCTCCTGTGCCATGTGGTATGACTCCATTAGATCGCTGTGCAACATCGGTATAATGTCTTGCTTCTTGCACTCGGTAAGCAACTCCTCCAATGTAGGGATTGGGGTGCGTAATTCGGGGTTTGTCGACTCCAAGACATAATCTCGGCGCAACTCTTCGAAAGTCAAGTCCTTCAAGTATATCGGCTTCTCCAATTTCGAGTAATCTGAGGCTCGGCGCATGGTGCGATTCAGTGTTACATCGTGCAGAATGACCATCTTTTTGTCTTTGGTGTAATGTACGTCACACTCGATACCCTCATAACCCATGCGTTTGGCTGCCGTCACAGCCGCCACGCTGTTCTCTGGGATCGTGAACTCTCCTGTCGAAGCCTTACTCCAACAACCTCGATGTGCGATCATGTGAGGGTATGTTGGCTTTTGAGCCAATGTTGGTAGGGCGATGCATATCGCCAAGAGTGCGAAAAATAGTCGGCGTAATCTCATATCTAAAAATTTTTATACATCTATTATATAATACGAATAACTATGCGTTTTTATAACATCCGCTCTACAAATATACACCAAAATTCTCTACATCGTTCCCTCTTAAGACTTTTTTGAGTTGCGAATTTGAATTTATGCACTAAAAAATGTATATTTGCCAAAGGGTACATCCTCAGAAAACATTTAACCTTTAAAAAGCGAATCGTTATGTCTGAAAAGCGAATTGATCGTAAAGAATTTCTTCGAATTATGGCACTTGCCGCAGCCTCTGTGGGGCTCACATCGCGTGATTCGCTACGAGCTATGGAGCGCGGTTTTTCGTTGGATGATATGGCTATGAGTGGAGCTAAAACAACTCTCGCCGCTGCTTCCATCTCGAAACCTAAACTCAAGGATCGCCTTATAGGTTTTAACCTTCTGAATAAATTTAATCCCGACTATCCGACTCCGTTCAGTGAGCAGGATTTCGAGATTATGGCCGAGTGGGGCTTCAATTTTGCCCGTATCCCGCTTTCATATTGGTGTTGGAGTAGTGAGGATGATTGGTATCGAGTCGATGAAAAGCAGATGAAAGATATCGACAAGGTTGTCGAATTGGGTAAGCAGTATAAAATCCATGTTAATCTGAATTTCCATCGTGCACCTGGCTATTGCATCAATCCGCCTAAGTCTGCGACAAATCTCTTTGAAGACGAAGAGCCGCTAAAGGCTTGTACTTACCATTGGCGAATGTTTGCCGAGCGATATAAATCCTATTCATCTAAATACCTGAGCTTTAATCTGATTAACGAAGCTCCTTCGATCGAGGATAAGAAATACGAACGAGTGGTGCGCCACCTGATCAAGAACATTCGTGAAATAAGCCCTAAGCGCACGATCATCGTAGATGGTTTGGATGTTGGTAATCGCCCGTTGATGAGTATTACCGATATTGACAATATCATTCAGAGTGGTAGGGGATACCAACCGATGATTATATCTCACTATGAAGCAAATTGGGTCTACGGCAATGGTCCGATGTACTTGCCTAAAGAGAAGCTCGGTTGGCCAATGAGAGATGGTGATAAATACTATGATAAGGAGTGGTTGCGCGAGACCCTGCGCCGTAATTGGATTCCGTGGGAGCAGGCGGGCGGTATGGTTCACATAGGCGAGTTTGGTTGCCACAATCGTACTCCACACGATGTTGCCCTTGCATGGCTAAAGGATCAATTTGATATCTTCCGCGAGAATGGTTGGGGCTGGTCGCTTTGGAATCTATATGGCTCATTTGGTGTGTTGGATAGTGGCCGTAGGGATGTGAAATATGAGAACTATAAGGGTCATAAACTCGACAGACGCATGATGGAACTTATCATGGAGTATAAATAGTTAAAACGGACTTAAGGCAATGCCGAGCGCAGATTGAGTGCAGCATTGAGCTAAGCCGTACAACAGAATGTAAACAAAACAAATCAAGATATATGCCGACAAATACAAACAAACCCGCCATTGGTGAAAACGTACTATATTTCGCGATATGGTCTATGGCATTGTTGGTGCCGATTTTGAACTCTAAGATGATGTCCGAGGAGCACATCTATCTTGTCAATCTCTTTACGGCATGGAGCAAATTGTTGCCTTATATCTTTATCTTTTTGCTGAATAACTCGGTTTTAGCTCCGCAACTGCTTTTCAAGCAGCGATATATCTCGTATATTGTTATTGCCGTAGTCCTCTTGGTTGCGATCTTCTTTACATTGGAGTATTACCAAAGCTCCATCCAGCGCCATTCATACGCGGCTGGTGGCGAACTCTATATCATTCATGGCCGAGCCTCGTTCACCGATTTGGCGTGGTATTGGAATGTCCTGCTCGGTGTGTTTTTGATGGGAGCAAATTGTGCTATTAAGTTTTTGTTTAAATCCATCAACGATGAACAACGCATGATCGCTCTTAAACGTCAATCGCTCCAGTCTGAGATGGATTATCTGAAGTATCAGATTAATCCACACTTCTTTATGAATACGCTCAACAATATCCATGCTTTGGTAGATATTGACCCTGAGTCGGCAAAACATACCGTTATCGGGCTCTCGAAGATGATGCGCTACGTGTTATATGATTCCGAGAGTAGCCTAATCAATGTAGCCAACGACATCCGTTTTATCGACAACTATATCAACATGATGCGCATCCGTTATACCGATAAGGTAGATGTGAAATTGGAGGTCGAAGAGCCTCTCCCGATCAATGCCCAGATTCCGCCACTTTTGTTGATTGTATTTGTCGAGAATGCCTTTAAACATGGCGTGAGCTACGATGAACCTTCGTTCGTTCATATTAAAATCGGAGCTTCAAACTCTCGTCTGGAGTGTCAAGTGAGAAACTCTCGCCATCCTCAGCCTAAGAGTGTAAGTGGAGGTGTAGGGTTGGAAAATGTTATGAAGCGCTTAAAATTGCTCTTTGGAGATGATTATAATCTTGTGATTGATGATAAGAGCAGTTCAGAATATAATGTAAAACTCTCAATTCCTATTAGATGATGTTGAAGTGTATAGCCATAGATGATGAGCCGTTAGCTCTCCGTCAGATCGAAAGTTATATCCGCCGCGAACAAGATCTCACACTTGTTGCTCTATGCAGTAGTGCTAAAGAGGCACAAGCTGTTTTGGAGCAGGAGAAGATTGATCTGATGTTTGTCGATATCAATATGCCTGATTTGAGCGGTGTTGATTTTGTCAAAAGTTTGGAAAAGGCTCCGATGATTATCTTTACCACAGCATATTCTGAATATGCCGTAGAGAGTTTTCGTTTGGATGCTGTTGATTATCTGCTCAAACCCTTCAGTTATGACGATTTTTCCCATGCAGTCCGTAAGGCAGGCTCTATTGCCGAGTTGATAGCCATGCGCGAGAAACTCTCATCGGGAGCGGGCGTGGAGTCTGAAGCATCGTGGGGTAGTGATGATAAGTCGTTGTCGGGCGGCGAGAACGATAGTATCTCGATCAAGGCCGATTATAAGGTGACGTTCGTGAAGTTTGCCGACATAATCTACATCGAGAGTGTTGGCGAATATGTACGATTGCATCTGAATACGGGTAAATCCATCACAACGCTTTTCCGTTTGAAGAATATGGAGCAGGCTGTCCCATCAAGCAGTTTTATGCGTGTGCATAGATCCTATATCGTGAATCTCCGATATGTGAAGAGCTATGCTCGTGGAAGGGTATATCTTGAGAATGATGAGTATGTGCCGCTAAGTGCCAACTATCGCGATCAGTTCCGCGAGTTCCTCGATAGCAAGGGCTTATAAAATTAAGATGTTGCGATCTGTTATCTCAGCATCGGCAGTCGTTGCATCTTTTGATAGCTGCCATTTTCTGTTTGTTGGTAACACAAGTGCTTCAGTCCGTTGGTTAGCAGTATGTATTTCGCTTCAAGTATAGCGTTGTAACGTGTCGCCTGAAAAAATATCTTTTCATCTTCGATATTTATCTCAGGCGCTTTACACTCGGCAAGCAACAATGGTATGGCATCCTTGCCCATCACCACCACATCGGCACGTTGCGCCATCGAGTTCAAACAGATTGGATACTCTTCGATGATGTTGGTCTGTTGCACACCACATTGTTGCATCAGAAATTCGACTAAATGGCGGCGCACCCACTCCTCTGGAGTCAGCGCGACATAGATCTGACGCACCGAGTCGAATACCAATGTATGCCCATCTTCCTCTTTTGCCCTTAATTTTATGGCTGGGAAGTTTAGTTTTGGCGTTGAAATCATCGAATAAATAAAATTTTTATAACTTTGGCCTTACAAATATAGTAAATAAAGCGAAATTATGAAACGTCTGTTGTTTATCATAACACTTTTGATCGCCACATTGGGTGTCTGCATGGCTCAAGAGTACGACTCTCCAGAGTATGTCTCGTTGGGTCGCGAGAAAGCTCGTTCGAAGGTCGTACCATATCCTACCGCCGAGGAGGCGCAGCGTCTGGGTGCGGGTGCAGTTGCATCAAAGTATCTTCGTCCAGTGAAGAATTGGACTCGTACCGAGGAGGCCGATGCAGTGGTCTTTACATCTAAATATGTGATCCCGTTTGTGTGGCTCAGCCGCCAAGCTATCCTCTATGTAGATGAGGCTTCGGGTGCATACGAGGTGTTGATCAATGGCAAGAAGGTCGGTTATTCGGCAAATGCCTTTACCCCTGCTGAGTTCAACATTACCAAAGCTTCGAAGGAGGAGGCTAACACCATCTCGATACGTGTTTTGAAAAACCATTTCAGCCGTAAGATGGAGTGCTTCAATGAGCGCACCGACTATCATGTGGGCGAGGTATATGTGATGTCTCAGCCGATGATTCGCGTGCGTGACGTGGTGCATACCACTCATGTTGATATGCATAGCGAGAATGCTAAGGTAGAGGTTGGTTTGGTTGTCAAGACCGAGACACTCAACCCTAAAAAGGCTCGTATTCATTACGAATTGGTCGCTCCCGACACGACTGTTGTGACCTATGGCCACCGCGATATCACTCTCGGTATGCGCGAGGAGGATACTATTAAGTTTATGGCCAATATCCCTTATGCTTTGACTTGGTGTGCCGATATGCCTGTGCGCTATCGTCTTAATATTAAGACTCAAATCGAAGGCCGCT
>CAYTGT010000060.1:0-8640 GCA_964437405.1 uncultured Alistipes sp. | reverse complement strand
TCCTGCTTAGAGTAGAGCATACGCTTCGGATCATCTAAATCCTTACCCGTAGAGAGACAGATCAGACGGTCGTGCGCCTCGGCATTCTCCTCATCAATAAAGTGTACATCATTCGAGCAGATGAGCTTCACGCCAAACTTTTCCGAGAGCTGAATCAACTCTCTATTGACATTTAGCTGCAAGTCATACGCTTCATGGTTGGCACGCTCAACGGTAGCCTTATGGAGTTGCAACTCAAGATAATAATCATCACCGAAAAGATTTTTATACCATTGCACAGTCTCCTCGGCGGCCTCCATATTGCCGTTGGTGATATGCTTAGGCACCTCACCTCCCAAACAAGCCGAGCAACAAATCAGACCCTCATGATACTTCTCCAGCTCCGTGCGATCGGTACGCGGACGCATATAATATCCTTCGGTCCAAGCCTTCGAGACGATCTTAATCAGATTGTGGTAGCCTGCCTTATTTTTGGCCAACAACACCAAGTGGTAACCGCTCTGATCCTCCTTGCCCTCTTTGAGAAGCATACCTCGTCTGGCAACATATACCTCGCAACCGATAATGCACTTAAAATCTTCCTTTGGTACGCTGTCTAATTCAGCCTTCATCTGAGCCAACTTTGTGGTCTTCTCGGCATCGGTTTCACTCTCAAGTTCATTTTGCAGCGTTTCGATCTGAGCAGTCAGATCCTTTATCTTGTCGCGGCGTGCGCCATTCTTCTTCTTGATATAGTTCCAGAACTCCTTAACGCCGAACATATTACCATGATCGGTGATGGCAATACCGCGCATCCCATCGGCAATGGCCTTATCGACCAATCGTGGGATACTCGCCTGTCCATCTAGCAGAGAGTATTGAGTATGAACATGAAGATGAACAAAGTCCTGCATAAAAATTCCTCCTTGAAACTATATCTTAAATCGTTTATTTATCACTTAAAAACTATCTATTCCAATGCTGCCGCAACTATATTTGACACCACGTTTCGTGTACGTGCCACGCCACCCTTATCCTGGGGATGAACGCGGTTGGTCAAGAGAATTATACTCAACCCCAAATCTAAGTCGATGGCGATCGAAGTGCCTGTATATCCTGTATGAGCCGCCACTCGTTGTGGGGTAAGCAGATCTCCATTCGTACCATCAAAATCCCAACCCAAAGCTCGACCATGAGCCTCATATCCTTCGGGGATTCTAAAGAAACAATCCACCGCTTGTCGCGAGAAAATTCGTTTCAACTCTGTTGCGCCAAGACTTCCCTGAACGCCCTCCTTTGGAACCCTGATCACACCGCCATTCATCAGCACCGAGGCCACCGTAGCCAAATCCTCAGCCGAAGAGAATAAACCAGCATTGCCCGACACTCCGCGATTAGCCACACGTGCCAAAGGATCATGCACCTCGCCACACAACACCTTACCAGAAGGTTGTACCTCGGTAGGGACTATCGGAGCATCGGCAGGATATGGCAGCGCCGCATCGTCAATACAATTATACCATGTACTCTTCAATCCCATCGGCCCGAAAACCTCCTGCTGCGCATAATGATCTAATCTTTGACCCGTAACACGCTCGATGATAGCCTGCACTAAAATCATATTCAGACAACTATAACGTAACTCCTCGCCAGGTCGTGAGAGTCTTTGCACACGCTCCGAATCAGCCAAATAAGTGATCAGCGAATCTCGCAAGGCCAAACCCTCGGTGCGGCCATGTCGTTGCATCTGCTCAACAAAGCCATCCACCCAGATGTATGCAGGTAGACCCGAAGTATGGGTCAGCAGATCTTTGATCGTTATATGTTGACGTTCAGGCTTCTCACCACGCTTTTCGGGCTTACTCTCCCAAGCGTCAAAATCAGGGATATAGCGATTCACATTATCTGTGAGTCTTACCAACCCATCCTCCACCACACGCATAAACGCAAGGGTAGTGCCCACACACTTGCTCATTGATGCTAAATCAAAGATCGCATCGGTAGTCATCGTGATGGTATCTTGCAACCACTCTCCGCTCTCGGCATTACGTCCTGAAACAACTTGACGATTTCCATAAGCCTTCAGATGAAGCACCTTACCCATCGACTCACCATCATCAGCCTTCGACACTACACAAAGTACAGCCCCTGCAAAATCGCCTTGTCGAATAGCATTGTTTATCACGCTATCAGCACGCATCATCCGCTCAGGATTTAGCCTGCGGTGGGAACTACCTCCATCCTCTGAACTCAGAGCTGCAAACACACCGCCCGCAACAAGGATCATGATAGCCAAAGTGGTCAATATGAGTATATTTCGTTTCATCTTAAAAATCAACAAGTTAAACACGACACACATTATGAGCATATCGCACCATACAAATATAAAAAGAAAATGCGGAATATTTTGGCCGAGAGATTGTAAGTTATCAACAAAATATATAACTTTGTTAGAAGGGGTTGTTTTACTCGATTTTTAGACAGCCCTTCACACTTAAAACAGTAGAACTATGAACGAGGAGAATCTAATCGTACTGAAAGAGTATGAATCGGTGAACAACGCAGAGTGGGATCGTTCGTTGTTGGAGAGTGCAGGATTATGGGCAATGGTACGCAATGAGATCATGTCGGCATTATATCCGACAAGCGTAATTCCAGCACAACTCGTAATCAGAAATGAAGACAGAGCAAAGGCTGAGGAGATCTTAGAGGCTTACTCGGCAGAATAGCCCTCTTCGAAAAGTTACTCGTTCCAGATTCGCCACGCCGACTCTGCTTGCGCATAGAGCATGTCGAGTCCAGAGATTACGTGCGCACCACGAGCAGCACCCAACTCCATAAATTTAGTTCGAGTAGGGTTGTAGACTAAATCAAAGAGATAGTGAGACGAAGATAGCAACTCATAAGGTATGGCTGGTGCATCCTCCACATTAGGCGACATTCCCACAGGCGAAGCATTAATAATCAAGTGGTTATTAGTGATTACCTCATGCGTTAGTTGAGCATAGGTCAAATCTCCACTTCCCGCCGAGCGCGACACCACAGAATAGGGAATCATACGCTCCGCAAGCACATATTTCACAGCCTGAGAAGCTCCGCCACTACCAAGAATCAACGCACCATCAATCGCACTGTCGCCAATCAATTTATCGAGTGTTAGGCGTACGCCGTCAACATCGGTATTATAACCACACAGCGTTCCATTGGAGAGAATTTTCACACAATTTACAGCCCCTATTTGCCGCGCCTCATCGCTCATAGAGTCCAAATAGGGTATTATTTGTTGCTTGTATGGAATTGTTACATTGAAGCCGACAAGACCCGAAGTATGGGCGATAAAATCTTCCACCTGATCAATCGTAGCAAGCTCATAGAGTCCATAATGACACTCTGTTGCAAGGCCCTCACGTTCAAACTTTTCGGCAAAGTATTTAGCCGAGAACGAGTGACCGAGCACCTTTCCGATCAAGCCATAACGCTTCATACCTTAGACCGCGCTTAAAGTAGTTTTCCCAACAAGAAGAACGAACCGACAAGCAAAACCGTAAAGGCGATAGCCAAAAGGTTAAAATACTTCTCAATAAAGCTCTTAATCGGTGCTCCAAACTTCCAGATCAAACCTGCAATCAAGAAGAAACGCAAGCCTCGCGAGATGATCGAAGCCAAGAGGAACATCATAAAGTTGATGTGGAACAAGCCTCCCGAAATGGTGAAAATTTTATATGGCAGAGGTGTGAATCCTGCGGTAAAGACAATCCAGAAGTTATATTTATCATACAACGCACCAACCTGCTCGAAACTCTCCACCGAGAAGACATGATTGAAGAAGAAATTAGCCAACGCTGTGTACTCGCCAGCAGGAGTCTGCCAGAGGAAATAGCCAATGCCATAACCGAACATTCCACCCAAAACTGATCCTACAAGGCAGATTGTAGCATAGCGGAACGAACGAGTTACAATACCCAAACACAATGCAATTAGAAGCACATCTGGTGGAATAGGGAAGAAACTTGATTCGGCGAATGCGAAACAAAAGAGTGCCAAAGCTCCCCAGCGAGAGTTTCCCCACGAGAGCATCCAATCGTATAGTCGTTTTACTATGTTCATAGCTTGGGTATATTAAAATTCAAACTTCACTTAACTCCTGCAAAGGTACAACATTTTCTACATATTATTTCCGTAGCATGGATAAAATTTGCCAAGGCGAGTGAGAATTATCTATAACCTTCCAACACTCCACCACCGATCACTCTGTCGCCTCGATAAAAGACTACGGGTTGTCCCACAGCAGGTGCCCACGCAGGATTATCAAGCAGAATACGATAGCCGCCCGCCATCTCTTCGGCACGAAGCATATACCCTTCGGGGTTACGGCCAATACCGCGAATAACCACCTTAATATCGGGAGAGGTGAGAAATTCCTGAGTGCTGACGATATTACAATCCCGCACTTCAAGTTCTGCGTGATATAAATCCTCGTTCTCGCCTATAATCAAGCGATTATTCCTCGCATCGATATCTATAATAGCCACATTTTTCAGCTCAGTATCCAACCCTCGTTTTTGACCTATTGTATAGAACGCCACGCCATCGTGTCGCCCAACTATCTCACCCGACTTTGTCACAATCTCACCCGTCTTAGCAACTTCGGGACAATGTTTTAAAAGATAGTCACGGTAGGTTAGTCCCGCAAGAAAGCACAGACCCATACTTTCGCGCTTGTCGGCAAAAGATTGTTTCACCTCCTGCTTGAAACGGTGGCCCATCGGTGTCAACGCACGGCGAAGCACGCTCTGCGACAATCCCCATAGGTAGTAGGATTGATCTTTTGTCCGATCATCGGCACGACTAACATAGTAACGATCATCAACTTGAGTGATATTGAAGTAGTGTCCTGTTGCGATATACTCAGCACCCACCGCATCGGCATACTGCTCTAAATAACGCCATTTAATCAGCGGATTGCACATAGTGCATGGGGCGGGAGTGCGGCCTTGAGCGTAACTAAGGATGAAGTAGTCGATGATCTGCTGTCGAAACGCCTCTTGAACATTTATCACGACATGAGGCACACCAATCCGCCGCGCAGAATCCTCCGCACGAGACAACATCTCACCCTCACCCATATTATCCAGCGTTAAGGCAATCACGTCATACCCATCTTCGAGCAATGAACGTGTGGCCGTCACGCTGTCAATACCGCCGCTAAAACCGACTACAACACGACCTTTAGACATCTATTTCTTTGCGCTCGGAATTACTTTGCCGAGTGTTGCTTCAAATACTCAACGACTGATGATAGGCCCTCGGTGAATTTATCAATATCCTCCTGAAAAACAAAGACTTTATTGCGCTCGTTGACAGTTTCACCATTAGAGGTGATTTTCTTACGCAACTCGGTGATCGTCATAAAATAATCTTCCGAACGGGTAGTTTTAACATCAATAAAATAGGTACGATGACCAGCCTTAATCATCTTGGTGAATACAGATTCACCAAAACCATCGTTTGTACGGGTTTCTAATTCAGTTTCTAAGAATGACATAATTTTTGGTTGTTTTTCAAATATGTTAATCTCTCAATAAATTAAGTTTCGGGGTTATTGTTGTTTCTACTGTTTAGGAGGGAGAAGGTAGTGTTTGCCTTCTTTGTCCCAATCAAGTAATAATTCAAGTGCTCGTTGATAATTGTCGTTTTGGCGAGGATTGAGCAGACGATAGAACTCCGAAGTGGAGAACAATCGTTGAGCAATCATAGCCGAAAGCTGGTTGCGCATCAACTTTTGAGACTTAAGATATCCCTCCTCGTCATACTTCACGCCTTTCTCTGTTGCCAGCTGAGTCAAACGATTCATCTCTTGATCCGAGAGGTTGAACTCTGACTCAAACTTCTCGAAAGTAGGGTATTTCGATTTAAGTTTCTCGCGCTGACGATCCAAATACTCAAGAATAAAATCATTATAGACTCCCTGCGCAACGATATTCACCATATAATTGCTAATCTGGGTGGTATCAATCTTAACGACAACATCAGGAGTAATTCCACCCCCGCCATAGACCTTGCGACCATGCAGCAAAGTTTTATAGGTAGGTCGCGCCTGAGAGAGTGAATCCATGCCCAACGAATCCGTTTGATCCGATGTCAGACGATTCTTGTAGTATTTCTCACGCTCTCCCTTTTCGTATGGACGTTGGATAGCTCGACCCGTAGGGGTATGATAACGTGCAACGGTGATACGCACCGCCGAGCCATCACCAAGCGGCACTTGACGTTGCACAAGTCCCTTGCCGAAGCTGTTTTGTCCGACAATAACAGCACGATCCCAATCCTGCAAAGCACCTGCAACAATCTCACTTGACGAAGCAGAGCTACCGTTGATAATCACAGCCACACGACCGTTAAATACACACTCTGTGGTAGTGCGATAATACTGAGGTTCGATCATGCGCCCCTCATTCGAGACAACAAGGCTCTCTTTAGGAAGGAAATAACCCGCCATCTCGATAGCTTGATCGAACAATCCACCGCCATTGCTACTCAAGTCAAGGATCAGCGATTCAATCTCACCCAAAGACTCCACAGCAGAGCGGAACTCCGTCATAGTGGTACGGCCAAAGCGATTAACCTTGACATATCCCACCTTAGGAGCGGCCAAAAATGCTGCATCAATGGTCTCAATCGGGATCTTGTCGCGTGTGATATTGAATCGCAAAGGCTCTTTCACACCTCGGCGAACAACAGCAATCTCAACCTGAGATCCGCTCTGGCCACGCAACTTCGATGGGACATCGCTACGTTTGATACCGACAACATTTTCGCCGTCAATCTCCACGATACGGTCATTGGCAACTACACCGACCTTCTCGGCTGGACCATTAGCAACAGTACCGACAACAAGCAATGTATCGTTCAGAATATTATACTCCACACCAACGCCACTAAACGCGCCATCGACAGATTCTTGTTGAGCCTTCATCTCCTCTTTATCAAGATATGTGGAGTGGGGGTCAAGCTCAGAGAGCATACTACGAATAGCGCTCTCGACTAACGGCCCCATCTGCAAGCTGTCGACATAAGTAACGTTGAGGTAATGATAAAAGCGGTTGAGCTTTTGAAGTTGTCTCAATTCATCTTCACGATGCTGCTGAGCCG
Organism: uncultured Alistipes sp.; assembly: GCA_964437405.1. Taxonomy (GTDB): domain Bacteria; phylum Bacteroidota; class Bacteroidia; order Bacteroidales; family Rikenellaceae; genus Alistipes. The sequence goes on along the minus strand of CAYTGT010000060.1, from coordinate 1,509 downwards.
AAACCACGAATGGCAACAGACTCAACAAAATCGTAATTATGAAAACTGCAACTCTCATACTCTTCCGCCTTCTTCAAAAATTATTTCAGATAATCTGCAACAGCGTCAAAATCCACGCCACACTGCTCACCTGTACGCATATTCTTAACCGTAGCCTTACGCTCCTGCAACTCGTTGCCACCAATGATAACAACGTATGGAATCATACGGCGATTGGCGTACTCCATCTGCTTCTTCATCTTGGCCGTCTCTGGGTAGATCTCGGCTGCCACACCTGCATCACGCAACTGTCCGATGATACGAAGTGAAGCCAACTGCTCCTCAGCACCGAGATTTACGAACATCACCTTAGTCGTGAAATTTACCTCCTCTGGGAAGAGATCCAAGCCGACCATCACATCATAGATACGATCAGCACCAAACGAGATGCCGACACCTGATGTGTTAGGCAAACCGAAAATACCTGTCAAGTCATCGTAACGGCCACCGCCACAGATTGAGCCGATTGCGAAGTCCATAGCCTTGACCTCGAAGATTGCGCCTGTATAATAATTCAAGCCGCGAGCCAACGAAAGGTCGAGTTCGATAGCAAGATCAACACCGAGTTGCTCAACATAGCCAAAGATCTCGGTCATTTCCTCGATACCCTTAACACCTGTCTCTGAAACACCAATAACCTCGCGCAACTTACTAAGTTTCTCGGCGTTAGTGCCGCTCAACTCAAGTATTGGTTGAAGTTTGGCGATAGCCTCTGGCTCCAAACCACGTTCCGCAAGTTCAGCCTTCACATTATCAATACCGATCTTCTCCAACTTGTCGATTGCGATGGTGATATCCATCATCTTATCGGCGTGACCGATGGCCTCAGCGATACCGAAGAGGATCTTGCGGTTATTCATCTTCAGCGTAACATTGATCTTCAGGCGTTTGAAGACACGCTCAACGATCTGGATCAGCTCCACTTCATTTAAGAGCGAACGAGAGCCGATAACATCGACATCACACTGATAAAACTCGCGATAGCGACCCTTCTGCGGACGGTCAGCACGCCATACAGGCTGCACCTGATAGCGTTTGAATGGGAACGAAATTTCGTTCTGGTGCTGCACCACGTAACGAGCAAAAGGGACTGTCAAATCATAGCGTAAACCCTTCTCGCAGATCTTCGATGCGTTGCGCACCTCATCATCATTGAGGCCCGAAGCATAGTCGCCAGAGTTGAGTATCTTAAAAAGCAACTTATCGCCCTCATCGCCATACTTACCCAGCAGGGTAGAGAGATTCTCCATCGATGGGGTCTCTAATGGAGCAAAGCCATAGGTGCGGAAAACACTCTTAATGGTCTCGAAAATATATGTACGGCGCATCATCTCAGCAGGTGAGAAGTCGCGCGTACCCTTTGGTATAGATGGTTTCTGTGCCATAATTTTTAATTCAAAATTCAGAATTCAAAATTCAAAATTGAGGTATAATACCTCCTTGTTACTTCTCTTACAATAAAAATTATTG
>CAYTGT010000059.1:0-8660 GCA_964437405.1 uncultured Alistipes sp. | reverse complement strand
CAGACTTGACTGTGATTGTGGCTACCGCACAAGGCTTGAAGATGCACGGCGGCGTAGCTCTTGACAAGATCAAGGAGCCAAACATGGAGGGTTTGCGTGCGGGTCTTGCCAATTTGGATCGCCATGTGGAGAATTTGCGTTCATTCGGCCAGAGTGTTGTTGTGGTATTCAACCGTTTCGCCACAGACACAGACGAGGAGATGGCCCTCTTGAAGCAACATTGCGAGGAGGAATTGAAGGCTCCGTTTGTAATCAACAACGCCTTTGCCGAGGGTGGCGTGGGTGCTGTCGAGATGGCTCATTTGGTGGTTGACACTATCGAGAAGAACCCAAGCGCAGATTTGCAGTTCACATTCGATGATAACGACTCTTTGCAGGCTAAGATCGAGAAGGTGGCAAAGAAGATTTACGGTGCTGCATCGGTTACTTTTGCAAAGCCTGCGTTGAACCGTATCAAGTTGGCCGAGGCACACTCCATGTCACACTTCCCAGTCTGCATCGCCAAGACTCAGTTCTCGTTCTCGGCGGATCAGACTAAGTATGGTGTGGCTAAGGATTTCGATCTATTGATCCGAGATATAGTGATCAATGCGGGATCTGAGATGATTGTAGCCATCGCAGGTGACATCATGCGTATGCCAGGTCTTCCAAAGGTACCACAAGCAAATCACATTGATTTTGTAGACGGACAAATTGTGGGTCTGAGCTAATAGTATAACATACGACCATAACACTTAAAGACTCGCAAGCCTTAAGTTTGCGGGTCTTTTTCAAAAAAATACGGAATTATATATTTAGTGTTGTAAATCAGTCAACTCCACCAAGCCTTTAGGCGAGAATAGGAGTTTCTAACGAAATTTCATGGCGACATTTTATCATTTGCCACCCATACGATTTCCCGAAGCTACTAAACATTCGTCCTTGTAACTTTTTAGCGGTAAAAATTTACGCCAAAAGCCGCTCGGTGAAACATTGGCAGAGATTATGACTGACGCGCAGTATAATACAAACAACTGTCTTCTGTGTAAGTGGTACGGCTTCATAAATCAGGCGTTACGCCTGTGAATTTTGAATTAAAAAGGTGTTACGCCTACATCATTCAACCGAACGTTATTCTATATAATTCTGAAAATACATGAGCAAAATGACATCCAGCGAACGGCTTTGGAACAGCAACTACATCAAGGTGTGGATATCAAACTTCATGATATTCTTCTCCTTCATGTTGCTCACTCCGCTACTGCCGATATACATGGCCGAGACATTCGATGCCGATAAGGATCTTATCGGACTTGTGCTTTCGGGTTATACCCTCATGACCCTACTTATACGTCCTTTTAGCGGTTATTTGGTCGATAGTTTTCCTCGCAAAGCGGTTTTGTTGATAAGCTACATTCTCTTCAGCGCACTATTTGCAGGATATATGGTGGCCAGCACGCTAATTCTTTTTGCATTAGTACGTACACTGCATGGGCTGCCATTTGGCGCGACCACAGTTGCCAATAGTACGGTAGCGATTGATGTACTGCCCTCTTCACGCCGAACTGAAGGTATAGGATATTATGGACTGAGCAACAATATCGCCACCGCCATAGGTCCAACTGTGGCGATACTGATCTATGAGGCCTGCCAAAGTTATGAGGTCTTGTTTGGGCTATCGTTACTTATCTCGGCGATAGGATTTTGGCTCTGCAGCACGTTACATTTACCCAAAAGAGAGACCAAAAAGCGACCTCCGTTGTCACTTGACCGATTTTTCTTGTTTAAAGGAACATGGTTGGGTATGGCCATGTGTTGCTACTCGTTCTCTTATGGAGTGCTGGCAACATACATTGCCATATATTGCAAACAAGAACTCGGAATCACAAGCGGCTCAGGCATATTCTTTATGATTCTTTCGTGCGGATTGATTCTCTCGCGTCTGATTGGTGGGCGCTCACTGCGTAAAGGACGAATCGTGGAGAATGCTTCGTTTGGAGTAGTGGTATCACTTTTCGGATATCTATTATTTGCCTCAGTGCACAACTTTTGGGGGTATTATGGAGCGGCTCTGATCATTGGCTTAGGTAACGGACATATGTTCCCCGCCTTCCAGAATATGTTTATCAACTTAGCTTCACACGAGCAACGCGGCACTGCGAACTCTACGCTTTTAGTATCGTGGGATATAGGCATGGGGCTCGGAATTTTGGCCGGTGGTGCAATAGCCGAGTATTTGGGTTATCATGCCGCCTTTTGGGGTGCTTGGGTTGTAAATGTTGTGGGAGTGTTGTTGTTTTTACTGATCGCCCGCAGGCATTATATGCGTAATCGGTTGAGATAAAAATAGGGCTACTGCAATTTTCATTCGCTGTAGCCCTACATTTTATTTCAAGGTCAACCCTATTTACTCAACACTTTAACTGCGTGTGGAGCTTTGATCTTAGATGTGATTTTACCATCGGCTCCTCGGCGGTGAGAGATCTCGATATCACCATAAGGAGTCGGGAATTTACCCTCAACCCACTTTAAATCGCCCAAATGAGGAACAATCTTCACCACACGACAAGCTGGCTCTACAACCTTCACACCTAAAACATGCTCCGTCAGCCACGATGTAGGGCCAGAAGCCCATCCGTGACACAAGCTATGACGGAAACCTACATAGCAATAAGCGCCAAAGTCACCATGAATATCCTTCTTACCTTCGGGTACCAACTGATCAATAGGCGCTGCATCAGGTAACCAATCAACATTGAAATCCTCCCAGAATGAGGTCGCTCCTAAATCAAGCATAGCGCCCCAGAAATCACGTATTATTTGCATCGCACCTGCATAGTTTCCTGCCTTAGCCATCGCCTGCAACATATAATAGCCATAGAAGGTAGAGAATCCTCGAGCACCCGACACAGAAAGAATCTCCTTATCGGCCTTCTCTGGATCCATCAAACCAGCCAAAACCAACAATGCCGCGCCCTGCTTTGTTCCAGGCTCATGCGGAGCTTTACCCTGCTCAAAATAGAGCTTACTCACCTCTGGAGCTGCGGCCTTCATCTTATCGTACATTGCCTGACACTCCTTCGAGAGTTGCTGATCGCCCAAAATTGCCGACAACTCAGAACCAGCCTGCATAGCCATCACCATCAAGGCTTGCAAACCTGCATGTATAGCCACAGGATTGGCATTTGACGGCCAATCGAGAAAACGATTTCCGTCTAAGCGTTCTATACCCTTATCATCTACCTTGCTCAGAAGTAGGCGTAAGAGGCGGAACATATAATCTCGTTGCTGCTCAAGGTAGGCTTTATCGCCTGTGTAGTAATACCAATCGCGATGGATCAGTAGCCACCAGATGGAGTATGAGCTAATACCGCTCATCCATGCGGGTAGGTCGGTGGTATCACGTGCAAGATCAAGGCTCTTGGGTACAACCTCGTTATAACCAAAGACATTGGTGATGGTAGTAACTTCGGGGTGCATATCGCCAATCCATACTAAACGATCGCGTTTGATGCCATCCCACAAATACTCCTGCATATTCAGATGTACTGTACGCGCTCCGACACGCCAAATCTCATTCAGGCGATCATCACTACACTTAAATTCGCCACGATAGGCAATATCGCGATATATAGATATGGCTCGCACCTCCTTCAAATGTAGTTCTCGCTCGGCATCTAACATATCAATACGGACAAAACGGTAACCCGAATTACCGATCTCGGCGACACCCAACCAGGGTAACATAATCTCCATATCGCGCATAGCATGGTCGTTGGTCGCACCTTTCTCGCCCACCTCGTTCATCGCCTCGCTTGCAGACTCGCCGAAACGTACTCTTACGCGTAGTGGTGTTTGATTGGCAGGCATGCCTGTGACAATCTGCAAGCCGCCATGTAGCTCTTGGCCAAAATCAAGAAGGATACTCGGCAGTTCATCTTTCGATGATACCATGCGACAGATATATTTGTTTGTCAAGTCGGTCTGACCTGTGCCCTCACGCAACAGATGTTCCGAGCCTTGAATCTGCTCGGCATTACTAATCCACAGAATCTTCTTAGGCGAGAGATACTCTCTTACGCGTGAGTCACGCTGCTGAGCCGACAATGTACCTATGCTGAGTAGCGACATCGCCAACACAAAAGCGCTCTTAAAAAAAAGTTTGTAAAGTCTCATTTTTATCGGGTTTTCGGTTTAAAACAATCTTTTATCTTCTCGTAATAGAGGTGACGGAGTGCCATGAGCGGATGGCTAAACATCATCCTCGGACCAGCGTAACGCATCACTTGACGGATCTGCGCTTGATGAAGTTTCTCAGAGCAGTGAATCGTGCATACCTTACACGAACGCTTATTTTCGCCCAAAGGACAACGCTCTACCCTACGTTCATAATAGCATGCAAGCTCCTCGCACTTTTCACATAGGCCCTCACTCGAAGCATGATGAGCCTTACAATAGATTCCTATCATGGTGCGTACGACACGCTTTTCATACTCTATTCTACTCATCACAACTCACCTTTACAGTTTCATATCGCCACGCTTAACCAAGCCCATACGTCTCATTACACGATCTATGGCAAAACTCAAGATAGCAGGAGCAACGAAGTAAAGAAGGATAATTTTAATTATCAATTCGCCTTCGCCCATACTACCGCTCATCGTAGCATAGGCGGCAAGTGGGCCTACCAAACCAGCGGTACCCATACCCGCACCAACGGCATTATTGGTCATCTCAAGCCATACGGTCGAGACGGGACCTAATATGGCCGCTGTGAGTGTGGGAGCTAACCAGATTATCGGTTTGCGAGCTATATTGCCGATTTGTAGCATCGAAGTACCTAAGCCTTGCGAGATCAAGCCTCCAACACCGTTATCCGAATAGCTAATAACAGCAAAGCCAATCATCTGAGCACAACACCCCACGGTAGCGGCACCAGCTGCCAAGCCGTCAATATTGAGCATTATACATAGTGCCGCTGAACTGATCGGCAGAGTCAAAACACAGCCGACAATCACAGCCACAACAACTCCCATCACAAATGGACTCATCATCGTGGCTCGATTTACCAACTCGCCTAAATAGAGCATAAATTCATTGATCGGCGAGCAACAATAACGAGCAAAGATAGCTCCAGCAACGATTGTGACCATCGGGGTGAGGATGATATCTATGGCCGTACGTTTAGAGACAAGTGCACCCAACTCTGCACCTACAATCACAGCAAGATATGCTCCCACTGGGCCACCATATTGATAACCCAACGCACCAACGATTGCCGAAGATATGGTCACCAACTGAGCAACACCCAAACCCATCGCCACAGCAAAACCGATACATGCTCCCACCAAAGGAGATGAAGCCGAGAGCGCATCGGCAATAAATTGGAGAAAATCAAAGCCTGGGATTTTGGCGATTTGCCCAACTATCAAGCCTAAAATCAACGAGCAGAAGAGTCCCAACGCCATGTGACTCAACGCCCGAACGATATATTTATCGAATAAATTTTTAATCATATCTCCTAACTTCTCGGCATAACGGCGAGAGTCTCACCTCCGCACTATATTTATTACTTTTAAGTCCTTATCTGTCTCTCGTTCGGCACACAGCACATCAAACGCATATACAGATTATACAAATGTACGAATTAATTTGAGTCCGAACAATACTTTTTTGCTAATTAAAAACACCCTCTGCAAAAAAAATCGTACATTTGCAGCATGTAAATCTGCTAAAATTTATAGTTATGAAAAGTGTTGCAGAATTTCTTTCTTCGTCTCATCCAACAGCCTTCTCATTCGAAGTTTTACCACCGTTGAGAGGAAAGGGTATTGAGCAAGTATATAAGACCATTGACAAATTGGTGGAGTTCAACCCCGCCTACATCAATATTACTACCCACCGTAACGAAGTGATTTACAAGGAAGTTTCGGCGGGTGTATTTCAGCGCACTAACGAGCGCATGCGACCAGGCACAGTTGCCATCGCAGCTGCTCTGAAGGGGCGTTATGGGATACCGACAGTACCACACGTGATTTGTAGCGGATATTCGCGTTCAGAACTTGAAAACGAGCTGATAGATCTCTCTTATTTGGGGATTACCGACCTTTTAGTCTTGCGTGGCGACAGAGCCAAAGGAGAGAATAGATTTATCCCTATGGAGAATGGCCACGAGCATGCTGTGGAGCTTTGCCGACAAGTGGAAGATTTCAACCGAGGAAAAATGCTCGGAGGTGTAGAGCACGACCCACTGAGCGAGGTGTTCTCTTATGGAGTGGCTGGTTATCCCGAAAAACACGAAGAGGCAATGAATATCGAGACCGACATAGAGTACCTCAAAGCAAAAATTGAAGCTGGCGCGAAATACATTGTCACTCAGATGTTTTTCGACAATCGACACTTCTTCTCGTTTGTCGAGTGTTGCCGCAAGGCGGGAATCGAAGTCCCTATTATTCCTGGATTGAAGCCACTCACTGCGCTTACACAGCAGATGTTGCTTCCTAAGACATTCCATATCGACCTACCGCTTGAGTTGAGCGAGGAGTTCCGCCATTGCAAGTCGAATGACGATGTGAAGGCATTGGGCGTAGAGTGGGGAGCAGCTCAGGCTAAGGAGCTGAAGGCCGCAGGTGTACCAAGTATCCACTTCTACTCAATGAACGCCACAGCCAGCATCGAACAGATTGCCAAGCTGGTATATTAAATACTTTTTAATATGGTTAATATCAGAGAGATATTATCTCGGCGCATCATGATTTTGGATGGCGCTATGGGAACCATGATACAGCGTTATGGGCTGAGCGAGGAGGATTTCAGAGCAGATATGTTCGCCACCCACTCAGTACGCTTAGAGGGTAACAACGATATCCTCACACTAACTCGTCCCGATGTGATTGCGCAGATTCATCGAGAATATCTGGAAGCGGGAGCTGACATTATCGAAACATGTACGTTCAACGCTCAGGCAATATCACAAGCAGACTATCATACAACGCAATACATTCGCCAGATCAACCTCGCCGCAGCACGCATAGCTCGCACCGAGGCTGATCACATGACACTCATCACCCCCGACAAGCCTCGTTTTGTTGCAGGATCGGTAGGCCCTACGGGGAAAACAGCATCCATATCTCCCGACATGGAGAATCCTGCAATGCGAGCAGCCTGTTTCGATGAGCTAAAGGCGGCTTACGGCGAGCAGATTGAAGCACTATTGGAGGGTGGAGTGGATCTGTTATTGATGGAGACAATCTTCGACACGCTTAACGTAAAAGCTGCGATTGATGCTGCGCAGGAGGCGTTCCGCAAAGCAAACAGAAGCGTTCCTATTATGCTCTCGGTGACAATTGCCGATCAGGCAGGGCGTATGTTGGCGGGTCAGACATTGGAGGCATTCTTAAGCTCCATTGCTCATGCTGATATACTCTCGGTGGGACTCAACTGCTCGTTTGGCGCTGAAAAGATGTATCCATTCTTGAAGGGGTTATCAGACATAGCACCATATTACATCAGTGCCTACCCAAATGCTGGACTGCCCGACATAATGGGGCGATACGACCAGACTCCAGAGATGATGGCTCGCCATGTGGGGCGTTTCATTAACGATGGAATAGCCAACATCGTGGGTGGATGTTGTGGTTCTACGCCCGATCACATTCGCGCCATAGCAGAGGTCGCAGCCAAGGCTAACAATGTGCGCCAACCAAAAGTTGGAAGCAAGGCTTGGCTCGCAGGATTGGATCCGTTTAAGCATAACGGAGTCTTTATCAATGTCGGAGAGCGTTGCAATGTGGCAGGTAGTCGCAAATTCCTGCGTCTGATAAAGGAGAAAAGCTATGACGAAGCACTCACAATAGCACGCAATCAGGTGCGTCAGGGTGCGATGATTTTGGATCTGAATATGGATGACGCCATGCTCGACACCCAAAGCGAGATGTGCCATTTTCTGAATCTTATGGCCTCAGATCCTGAGGTAGCCAAAGTTCCGTGGATGGTGGACTCTTCGCGTTTTGAGGTGATAGAGGCGGCTTTGAAATGCATACAAGGTCGAGCCATTGTCAACTCGCTGTCGCTCAAGGAGGGCGAAGAGATATTCTTGCAACGCGCTAAGAGAATCAAGGAGTTGGGAGCGGCACTTGTGGTGATGGCCTTTGATGAGGAGGGTCAGGCTACCACATTCGACCGCAAGATAACAATTTGTCAGAGAGCATATAATCTTCTTACTCAAAAACTCAACTTCGATCCACAGGATATAATTTTCGATCCTAATATCCTCACCATAGCCACAGGCATTCACGAGCACGACAGCTATGCGTTGGATTTTATCCGTGCTACCGAGTGGATTCATCAGAATCTGCCTGGCGCAAAGGTAAGTGGTGGAGTAAGCAACCTATCATTCTCGTTGCGTGGCAACAATTATCTGCGTGAAGCAATGCACGCCGTATTCCTCTATCATGCAATACGCGCAGGAATGGATATGGCCATTGTTAATCCATCGACCAAAGTGATGTATAGCGACATCCCAACCGAGTTAAAAGAGGCGTTGGAGGATGTGATTTTCGCAAGACGAGAGGATGCTACTCAAAGGCTTTTGGATATTGCTCAAAAATACCAAACAGTAGAGAGTACACCAGCCACAAATACCGAAATTGACCGCCAAAGCAAGAGCTTCGAGGAGCGAC
>CAYTGT010000058.1:0-8762 GCA_964437405.1 uncultured Alistipes sp. | reverse complement strand
GGCTGGAGAAGAATGGCTACGACACATCGAAGTTGCAGAATATCTCAGACGAGGAACTCAGCAAGTGGTTGGAGGCTTCACCATATCATGGTGCTACGGCCAACGACATTGATTGGGTTGCAAAGGTTCGTATGCAGGGTGCAATCCAGAAATGGGTTGACCACTCAATTTCGGTGACGGTGAATCTTCCAAACGATGTTTCAGAAGAGTTGGTTGCCAATGTATATCGCACAGCTTGGGAGTGTGGATGTAAGGGTGTTACGGTATATCGTGATGGTTGCCGCGATGGAGTCCTTGTCGATGCCAAGAAGAAGAGCGAAACAAAGAACTGCAAAAATCCTAACCACACCAAGCGACCAAAGTCGATCCCTGCCGACATTGTACGCTTCAAGAACGGTAGCGAGGATTGGATCGCATTTGTCGGTATACAAGATGGCCGCCCTTATGAGATTTTTACAGGTAAGATCGAGGAGGACGCAATGTATATCCCACGCAAGATCACTAAGGGTTGGATCATCAAAGTGCGTGAATATGATGGCTCGAAGCGCTACGATTTCCAATATGTCGATCGCTACGGCTACACCAATACCATTGGAGGTATCTCACGACTCTTTGACGAGGAGTTCTGGAATTATGCCAAGCTTATATCGGGCGTATTGCGTCATGGCATGCCAATCGACAAGGTTGTACACCTGATTGATGGCTTGCATCTGAACAGCGAGAGTATCAACACTTGGAAGAATGGTGTACAGCGTGCATTGAAACAGTATATCGCAGACGGCACAAAATCGAAGGGTAAATGCCCTCAGTGTGGACAGGAGGAGATGGCCTATCAGAACGGCTGTTTGACTTGCATGTCGTGCGGATACTCTAAGTGCGGTTAATTTGAGCAATTGATTCGAAGCCATGCAACGATGTATTTTTTGATAAAAAAAGAGGATAATTCTTGTTTTTTTACATTTTTATTTACATCTTTGCATCTGAATATGGCGTATAGTGAAGCACATTTTGGGGCAGATGCCTGATTATGAGCCAATTTATGTGTTATATTCGGTTAAGTATTAAGTGTAAACAGGTTTATTAATTCACAGCACAATAAACTAATTTTAACTATGAAAAAAATTTTTCTTACTATCGCTATGGTAGCGATCTCTTTGGGCGCTTTCGCTCAGGAGAATTCAGCTGAGGGTCTCCGCTGGAAGGGTATAATGAACAACGGCTTCTGGTCAAACTGGGAGATCTCTGTAGGTGGTGGTGTTAACTACACTGCATGGAATGAGCTTGGTTTCGATCAGGACATCACAGGCGACATGGGCTGGCAGCTTGAGGGTAGCCTTACTAAGTGGTTCAACCCAATCCTCGGTGCTCGTGTACAGTTGATCGGTGGTAAACTCAACACTTCTGACGACTATTTGTCAGGTGGTTGGATTATGCCACACGCTGATGCTATTATCAACCTTTCTAACTGGATCGGTGGTTACCGTGAGGATCGCGTTTACTACGCTAAGTTGTTCGCTGGATTTGGTGCAAGTTTCGTAAATGTTAGTAATGACACAGCATCTGGTTATGCAAGCGCTTGGGGTTTGATCAACACATTCCGAGTATGCCCAGCTTTGGATATTAACCTTGAGTTGAAGGGTATCCACAGTGCAGGTCATGACATGCCACGCGGCATCAACACTCTTGCAGGTAAGGCAGGTCAGATCTACTCTGCAACTGTAGGTATTGCTTACCGCTTCAACAAGCGTAATTGGGACAAGGCTTACTCTCAGGAGGAGGTTGACGGTTACTTGGCAGCTATCGCAGCTTTGGAGGCTGGTTTGGCAGATGCACACCGCAACGAGGGCAAGTTGGCTGAGCGTTTGGCTGCTCAGAAGGCTGCAACAGATCAGGCATTGAAGGACAACGAGGCTTTGCGTGCTGAGTTGGCTAAGCGTAAGAATGCTGTAGTTACTTCATCAGCTTTGTTCTTCAACCTTAACAGCGCACGTCTTTTGGATCGCACTAAGTCTTCAATGCAGATCTTGGCTGAGACTATCGCAGCAGCTCCAAAGACTCAGGTATTTACTATCGTAGGTCACGCTGACGATGAGACTGGTACTCCAGAGTACAACCAGAAGCTCTCTGAGAAGCGTGCTAAGGCTGTTTACGATTACCTCGTAGAGCAGGGCGTTAACAAGGATCAGTTGACTTGGAAGGGTGTTGGTTCTTCACAGAACATCTTCCCAATCAACAGCACTAACCGCGTAGTTATCGTTAAGTAATTTTAGCGGAAAGTATAATATGGGCTCACCTTCGGGTGGGCCTTTTTTTATTGATATACAATAATGATTTGCTACTTAAGAAGAGCGCTATTAATAAAATATACGGGGTACAACTAAGAAACAAAAAAAAGGATTGCCGCAATCACTTGACAGACAATCCTATTCGTAAATATAATATATCGAAAAAACTTATTTTATAATCACCACATTCACTAATCGCACACCTGACACGCGATTAATCTCCTGCATAAGAGTTTCACGGCGATAAAAGAGTTCAGAACGCACAACGCTTGAAGATATGCGTGCCGTCAAAACGTGATTCTCCAACTTTAACTCTGTCGTCAAATTGGCCACACGCTCCCCCACGACCTCTCGCCATGTATCGGGCAAACGTCCCTCGGCCACCTTTGCCGCCACATAGGGACGCGAGAAAAACTCCTCAAGCACATCCCCGATTAACATTGTCTTGGTTCGCCTCATAACTTTACCTCGCCTCCTTCAACGGTAAATAGTTGATAACTCACGCCTGCCGAGCGGAGTCGATCCTCCAAACGGAACTTATTACAATCAGTAATCATAATCTGACCAAACTCCTCACCCGACACTAAACTGAGCAAACGTTCCACACGCCCTACATCCAACTTATCGAATAAATCATCCAACAACAAGATGGGTCGCTCACCCGAATGCTCGGCGATCATACGATACTGCGCCAATTTCAATGCTATCAAAAACGATTTTTGTTGCCCCTGAGAGCCATACTTACGCAATGGATATCCTGCGATCTTAAAAACTAAATCATCACGATGAACTCCCGAACAAGTAAATTGATTGATGATATCGCGTTCGCGCGACTGTAACAAAAGATCAGACATCGACATCTGTTCAAGTTCCGACCGATAGACGATCTCAACCGCCTCACGATCCTCCGAAAGATAACGATAATACTCCTCGACCATCGGACGCATCTCTTCAACAATATCACGTCTGCGCTCATACACTCGTGTGCCATGCTCCGAAAGTTGCATATCATATATAAGCAACATCTGCTCGTCAGATGAACATTTCAAAAAACGATTACGCTCAGCCAAAACAGCATTGTAACGCATCATAGAATTAAGATACGCTCCATCCAACTGCGAAATAAAACTATTCATATATCGGCGGCGCTCCTCTGCGGCATCCGTAATCAACTCTGTATCACGCGGTGAGACAATCACAAGCGGAAAGTTTCCGACATGGTCGGCCAAACGCTCATACTCTTTGCCGTTACGCTTGAGCACCTTACCGCCCTTACGCGAGAAGGCACAGTTGACTCCCTCCACACGCTCCGAATCCATCTGATAAGATCCTTCGGCCACAAAAAATTCCTCGCCATGCTTAACACTTTGACCATCAGTCATGGTGAAGGCCGACTTCGACATCGAGAGATAATACACCGCGTCCAACACATTTGTCTTGCCCGCGCCATTGTCTCCCACGAAGCAGTTAAACCCCTCAGCGAGGTCGATTTCAGCCTGACGGATATTCTTAAAATTTATGAGCGAAAGTCTCTTTAACCACATATTTATATACTATTTCCATACAAAGTTACAATTTTTCATCGGTTTTCTTCGCTTTTCCACGACATGAATTACAATTTAACGAGCACATTATGCGTTTTTTTGCTTTTTTTATTTTACTTTTGCAAATTGAATCGAATGAATATTAACTAAAAAGATAAAATTTATGGCAAAAGAGGTATTGACACCCGAAGAGCAGATGCTTCACGAGGCTCATGTACAGACTGAGAACTTCTTCGAGAAGCACAGCAAAATGGTCGTTGTAGCAATCATCGTAATTTTCGCATTGGCTACAGCTATCTTTGGTTACAAGAAGCTCGTTTCAGAGCCTCGCATGAACAAGGCACAGGAGATGCTTTATCAGGCACAGTATCGTTTTGAGCAGCAGAACGCTGATTTCGCGTTGGCTCTCAACGGTGATGAGGTTGCACCAGGCTTCGTTGATGTAGTGGAGCAGTATGGCAACACTCCAGCAGGAAACCTTGCAAACCTTTACGCTGCTGCTTGCTCATTGCGTCTTGGCGACTATGATGCTGCACAGAAGTATATCAACAATTACTCAGACGTTGACGGCATCCCTGGCGACATCATCAACGCTATGGCTGCAGGTATCAAGGGCGAGATCGCAGTAGAGAAGAAGGACTACGCTGCTGCTGCAACTCTCTTTGAGCAGGCTGCAAAGATGAGCGAGAACGAATTTACTACTCCAATGTACTTGCGCAAGGCTGCAGTTGTTTACAAGGAGTTGGGTCAGGTAGAGAAGGCTAAGGAGCTTTACCAGATCATCAAGGACTCATACTCTGAATCTTACGATGCTCGCGAGGCTGAGAAGAATTTGTAATATCACTATTATTGGGCTGTCCGAAATCATTTTGTGACAGCCCATATTTTATAAAGTTGAGAGGTCATGGCACAATATAAAGTAGGTATAGTTATCGTGGATGAGCAGAGTGAATTTGCCCATCGTAACCTCTCGGCTGTAAAAGAGAGCCTGAAGGCTTTAGGTTGCACAGAACAAAACATATTGATTCGCCACGCACCCAGAACATATAACGCTACATTGGTCACTCAGTTTTTCGCCGAGTACACCGATGTAGATGCGGTGATTATACTCTTAGAGCGAGAAAACACACCCGAATACAGCGCCATGCTGGGTGGCGTGACTAAATTACAGATCGCGTGGAATATGCCTGTAACTATTGGTGACTGTACTGCCGCATCGGAGGCCATCGAGATGGTTGAGATGCAAAATGAGATGGAGGCCGCAGCGCCCGAAAATCTCGCATCAGACCGCAAGCAGGTAAATTAATCGATCCTAAGGGATGGGGTTGCAAAACAAAGAAAGTCTGAGTTCTCGAAGGAACTCAGACTTTTTATATACTTCATAACATGAAGTTGGAATAACAAGAGCTAATTTTAGGCTTAAGGTCTTTTCACCGCTCACGCTCGGCATATCCCGTATAACGGTCTCTGCCCTCGCTGAATCGCGGCGTTGCGCAGCCCGAGAAAGCGGAGTTTACTCAATATTTGAGGGCAAGCATAACGACAAAGTAGCCTTTTTAGACAACTTCCGCCTAAAACTGTGGATCACGCAATACTACACGAACCGACTCAGGATTGATCTGACGCACGATGTGATTCTGTTGACGCACATAACGCTGATAGAGATCATCGTTGTAATTACGGATAGTTAGCAATCCTACATTGTCATGCAGCTCAACCTCAAAATCCTCAGCCTCCAACGCCTTGATCAAATCCTCGATATGCCATGACGAATCTACACAAAGACCCAAATCGACCGCCGAGTTGTTAATCAAGTGTGTCTTGATACGGAAACGCTCCAACAACGAGAAAATTATTGCAAACTTCTCCTCCATCACAAACGAGAAATCCTTAGAGCGAACAATCAACAACACCTGATCACGCTTATAGATCAAAATCGGCATTGTCGCATGAGGGGTCTCGGCGTTGATCACTGTTCCAGGCTTGGTCTTATCGCCAAAAGGACGTACATACAACGGAATACTCTTATTCTGAAGTGGCTTAATAGTCTTAGGGTGGATAATTTGCGCACCGCTATAAGCCAACTCGATGGTATCGAGATAGTTCAACGCATCAATCTTCTCTGCATCCTTAAAGATCTTTGGATCGGCATTCAACACACCCTCGACATCCTTCCACACCGACATAGACTCCGCATCCAGGATGTGCGCAACCACAGCCGCAGAGTAATCCGAACCCTCACGACCCAATGTAGTAGTTGTACCATCGGGTGCAGCACCAATAAAGCCCTGTCCTACGAAAACATCAACACCTGTATTCTCCAACGAAGCCATCAAGCGCATACGCGAAGCCTTGATATCAACGTTGGCATCCTTGTGACGCTGATTGGTAACAAACGTAGTACGCATGTCGATCCAACGATTGCGCAAACCTGTATGGTTAAGATATTTAGAGATGATGGTTGTCGAGATCAACTCACCGAAAGCCACAATCGTATCGTACCACAATTCGGCATCAGCCTTGCGATACTTGATATCGTTGATGATGGTACGCAACTGACCAAAGAGCAACGTAACCTCGTTGATCTCGGTTGGCTCACCCCACAAATCGTTGATGATCTCGGCATGATACTCCTGAATCTGTTTTATCTCTTGGTTGGCAGCATCTTTCTCGGCCTTCTGCATATGAGAAAATACTCTCTCCAGCGCATTTGTGGTCTTACCCATCGCCGAAACTATGATAAACAACTCCTGCTCGCCATCCACAATATGACGCAGATTTCTCACTCCATCGGCATTACGAACCGATGCTCCACCAAACTTATATACCTTCATATCTGAAAATTCTATTATAATCGGCTACAAAGGTAGAAATTTTTGGTTTTTCGCGTAATTGTTCTTGCATTTTTTATCTATCTTTACACTATAAAACCTTAAAAACGATCTTTTTTAAGATGAAAAAACCTATACACCGCCCGTGGAAAGTCCTCAGTAGCGAGTATTTGGCGCAGCGCCCCTGGTTCACCGTAAGACGCGAGAGGGTCGAACTGCCGACAGGAGCCATAGTGCCTGAATGGTATATCTTCGAGTTCCCCGATTGGGTAAATGTCATCGCCATCACCAAAGAGGGCAAGTTTGTCATGATCAGCCAATACCGCCACGCATTGGGCGAGACGCGCTATGAGTTGGTGGCTGGATGTTGTGAACAGGGCGAGACGGCAATGCAGAGCGCTCAACGTGAATTGTTGGAGGAGACAGGCTACGGTGGCGGCCATTGGCAGCCCTTTATGACCACCTCGGCCAACCCTACAAACCACAACAATAGAGTTTACACTTTCCTCGCAACCGATGTAGAGCAAGTTGCCTCACAGCAGACTGAGGCAGGCGAAGATATCGCTATACACCTGATGAGCCGCGAAGAGGTCGCAGAGTTACTGCAAAAAGATGAGATCATGCAGTGTCTGCACGCTGCACCACTCTGGAAATATTTAGCATTGGAGAGATGATACACCGCTTCGACACCCTCTCATCAACCAACGATGAGGCCGTAAAACCTACCTACCACGAAGGCGATATAATCTGGGCTGAGCATCAAAGCGCAGGGCGTGGTCAGCGTGGCCATACTTGGGAGAGTCGTGCAGGCGAGAATCTGACCTTTTCGATCATCTTCGAGCCATACTTTCTCGCTCCACAAGATCAATTTATGTTACTCAGAGTCATCGCTTTGGGTATGGTTGATGCGCTAAGGCAATACGACATAAAGGCGCAGATCAAGTGGACTAACGACATCTATGTAGGGGATCAGAAACTTGTCGGCATACTAATGGAACACAAGTTGCAAGGCTCCCAAATCGGGCGTGCCATAGCAGGCATTGGGATTAACGTCAACCAAACTGCGTTCAACCCCGAACTGCCCAACCCTACATCCATGCGACTACTAAAAGGTCAGCAGATAGACCGCGAGGAGTTGTTGCAAACCATTGCCCAATCACTCATGGCGCGTTATCAGATGTTGCAAGATGGCGAGTGCGAAAAGCTCATCTCGGATTATAACGCCCTACTCTACCGACTCGGCGAGTGGCACACCTATGTTCGTGCCGATGAAGAGCAATTCGAGGGTAAGATATTGGGAGTTGCCGAGCAGGGGGAGCTAAAAATCGAGACTAAATGGGGCGATATAGAGCAATTTTTATTTAAAGAGGTCTTTTTTCTCTTAAATAATTAAAATCGCACCATTAATTTAGAGCCAAAAAGTAGCAACATAAGGAAAATAATTTTATCTTTGTATGGATATTGCGTAATTACGCACCGATTGATCATACACCAATCGGGTAATAGAGTGTGAACAGATTACAAATTTACAAAATACTACTATGAACATTCCTTCTACACTTAAGTATTCGAACGACCACGAGTGGTGTCGTATCGAGGGAGAGTATGCCTATGTAGGCATCACTGATTTTGCTCAGAGCCAGTTGGGCGATATCGTATTTGTTGACGTGCCAACCGTTGGTGAGACATTGGCCGCAGGCGAGGTTTTCGGTTCTATCGAGGCTGTAAAGACTGTGAGCGATGCATTTTTGCCTGTCGGTGGTGAGATTGTAGAGTTTAACGAGGCTGTCGATGCAGATCCTGCATTGGTAAACTCTGATCCATACGGCGAGGGCTGGATGATTAAGGTTAAGATCTCTGACCCAGCAGATTACGATGCACTTCTCTCAGCTGAGGCTTATGCAGAGTTGATCGGATAAAGCAACTATTTAAAACCAATAAAAACAAAAAGAAAATTATGTCAAAAGTAACAGTTATCGGTGCTGGTATGGTGGGCGCAACTTGCGCTAACGTACTCGCAGCACGCAACGTAGCAGACGAGGTAGTATTGATCGACATCAAGGAGGGCCTCTCTGAGGGTAAGATGCTCGATATGTATCAGG
>CAYTGT010000057.1:0-8811 GCA_964437405.1 uncultured Alistipes sp. | reverse complement strand
CTTACAAGAAGAATATGTTTGCTCTTCTCGACAAGCCAGGTTATGAGGAGGAGTCTAAGGCTATCAAGGCAAGACTATAAGACAAAATAACCTCAACTATCCACTTTTTCCCACAATGAAGAAGCATTGAAGACTCTCGTTCTTCTGCTTTTTAAGGGTATAAATGAAAAACTCCCGCTATCGAATCCGATAGCGGGAGTTTTTTTGTTTAATGCCTACGGCCTATTGCATTCTGTCTGAAAGCATTTTAATCCAATAGCCACCGACAACCGAACGGGCGCGGAAGCCGACATGAGTCTTAGAATCGGTATTATACCAATCACTCATCGGGATGCGATCCGTAGTCTCGTTGTAGAACTTATGTAGCGGAGCGACAAACTGCTCGAAAGTAGCCTTGTCGGACGCCATTGTTGCCGACCAAATAATCCAATCCGACTTAGAGTAACCCTTGCGGCAGTCGAGTGGTAAACCATACTCGTTCTGCTTGGTCAAGTAGTATGCAACCTCCTTTGTGGCGATCTCTGGGTCAAAGACATTGTAACCCAAAATCTTGTCCCATACAAGGTTATACTTCTGACTCCATGTGTCGCCCTCGTTGAATGTCAGGCGGTAGTGATCGCCATGCTCGGCCATCTGCTTCCATGTGGCAGCCATCTCCTTAGCTTTGGCGGTGTACTTCTCGGCAATATCCTTCTTGCCTGCCATCTTAGCCAAGTCGCCGTATGCCGCGATACCCTCGATAGCCTTTATCGCGAGGTTGGCGTTACGTGCCCAGTGACCTGCAAAGTCATCGGTACAGAGCTGGTTAGCAGGATCGCCTCCATGCTCTACAAGATAATCAGCCCATGTAGTGAGCACATCCCAATGCTTCATAGCGTAGTCGGCCTTACCCTCGATCTGACAGATTGCACCTGTCAGCACAAGCATATTACCACACTCCTCGACAGGCATATCGCCGCCATAAGTCTGGCCGTTGGCGTGAGGATATGTTCCCACGTCATGCGCCGCAAAAGGCTTTGTCCACTTGCCACTCTCCGAATAGTAGAAGATGTGGTTCAGGAGTCCCTTTGCAAACTCTGGGTTGTAGTAAAGGAAGAGCGGAGCCGAAGGGTAGGTCACGTCAACCGTACCGATAGAGCCGTTCGAGAAGTTCTCCTTCGAGAGCCAAGCCATCTCACCCTCAGGTGTCTCCACGAGCTTGTGAGCGGCGATAGATTGACGATATGCCAAAGCACACAACTCAGCATACTGCTTGCCGCCTGCCTTTGTAGCCTCGGCCATGAGCTTGTTGTCAAACTTCTCGCATCTCTTTTTCAGAGTCTCATACTCGGCCACAGCCAAGTTGAGCATATCGTTCATCGTCTTGTCGCCCTTGCGATTCCAATAAGGGAATAGATCTTTGTTGAAGTAGCGGATAGAGTAGTAGTCATCATATCCAACCATGATGTAACCACTTTTAGCCTCAGCTCCTACCTCGCCCAATTGTGTCGAAAGCGCGATGCCTGTGCCATAGCTCTTGGTGCGTACTGCTCCCATGCTGACAAACTCCTCACGCATGTGCAATGGGTCGCCCATTGTGTGGAAATTGTTGTCTGTGTTGGCGATCGACATGATGAACTGTCCCCAATCAATGCGCACGTTGTCACCCTTACGTCCCAATACCTTTTGTGGTGAACACTGGTTTGAAACGGTCAAAATAGTCTCGGTGTGGAAACGAGTTGTAACGCTCTGCTGATCAGGAGTGTTGCGTGACCAGTTAGGGCCTGCCTCAAAATAGAGCTCCACGCTATGAGGTTTGCCATCGTTTGAGGTGACATCGTAGCTCACATAGTTTATAGGGCGTGATACCAAGTCGGGATCCTCCAGCAAAAGCGGAGCCATGAATGTGAGTTGCAAGTTAACCTCTCCACAAGCGAAGTTGTAGATCGTACGTGTTGCCTGCACATCAACAGAGAGCTGCTTAGCGGTCTGCTTCATCATCTCCGAATCAACCTTTTGGGTGTAGAGTCCCAAATCGACCAATGCGCCACCCACGCGATTCTCGCAGTGTGCCGCCAAGACCACCTTGCCGTTTTTCGCAGTTGAGGCCAATGCGGCAGGAATCTCGATCCAACGGTCATTTTTCCACTCATAAGGGGTTGATACGATCTGCTCGCCGTTGAAGTAGAGCTGGAATGTATCATCGTGTGAATACTTGACAAAGAGTCGGTTGCCTTCGAGCAACGCAGGGTCGAACTCGATTGTGCGGCGTACCCATATATCGTGGGTATTCCAAGCAGTATTGCAGTTTGGTTGCTCTGGGGTGCCGAATGAAGCCTTGCCACGCTTCCAAGAGCGGTCGTTGAACTCCATGCTCTCCCAACCCTTGCGAGGCTGATCGAATGTGTAGGCGCCTTCCCAATCCTTTTCATACGAGATAGGTGCGATACCATGCATAGGAATCTCCTCCTGACCCATGAAGCGGTAGAGCTTGCCATCGACACGCGCTACGCCTAAGAATTGAAAGTCGGTACCTGTCCAATGCTTGACCTGAGAGTCGTATAAGTTGTCGGTCATCGACCATGCGCTTGTGTAGGGGTCGATTGTGATGAGCGGATATGCTGGTGCACGCAACGTGTTGGCTACATGCTCGCCGCTACCACAGCTGATCATCGTCAATGTGACGAGTGAAACCAGCAATAGGGATAGTTTTCTTGTCATAAATACCTTATTTTTAAGATTTGTCGTAGTTTAATTTCTGCAAATATATATAATTTATGACTTTTTGCCTATTTTTGCCAGAGAAATCGCGGGGTGAGCATTTTTCCTTGGAGATGTGTGCTTTTGCCCGTGGCTGACAATGAATTAAAATTTAAAAACTATGATAAAGAAAATGCTTTTGGTGGGGCTTATGTGCCTCTCGTTCTTCTCGGCAAGTGCCGATGAGGGTATGTGGTTGCCAAGTTTGATTGGCGATCGCATTAAAGATATGAAGCAGAAGGGTTTTAAACTCTCGGCTGAGGATATCTATTCGATCAATAAGGCTTCGTTGAAGGATGCTGTGATGCTCTTTGGTGGCGGTTGCACAGGTGAGTTTGTGTCGGCAGAGGGTCTGCTCTTGACCAACCACCATTGCGGTTATGGTTCTATTCAGCAGCTCTCATCGGTGGAGCACGACTACTTGACCAATGGCTATTGGGCGATGTCTCGTGCCGAGGAGTTGCCTGTTCCAGGGTTGTCTATCAGTCTGTTGGTGAGAATGGAGGATGTGACCGAGCGTTTGGCTAAGGGCGAGACCAAAGAGGATATCATCAAGCAGGCTGTCACAGATAAGGGCTACCGCGCCGATATTCAGCAGATGTATTATGGCAATCAGCAATTCTTGTTTGTCTATCAGCGTTTTACCGATGTGCGTTTGGTAGGTGCGCCACCATCATCAATCGGTAAGTTTGGTGGTGATACCGACAACTGGATCTGGCCACGTCATACGGGCGATTTCTCGATTTTTAGAGTGTATGCAGGTGCTGACAATAAGCCTGCTGATTACTCGAAGGATAATAAGCCATATCGCCCTGCACGCCACTTCCCAATCTCGACTAAGGGTGTGAAGGAGGGTGATTTTACCATGATCTATGGTTTCCCTGGCAACACTCAGGAGTATGTTGTATCGGACGCTGTGGAGTATGTGGCAGAGGTTTCTGACCCGATGAAGATTGCGTTGCGTACTCAGCGATTGGATATCATCTCTGCCGAGCAGGCTAAGAGCGCTGAGGTTCGTATCGCATATGCTGCTATCCATGCGGGCATTGCCAATGCTTGGAAGAAGTGGCAGGGCGAGGTGTTGGGTCTTCGCCGTTTGGGTACTGCAGAGAAGAAACGCGCCTATGAGCGTGAGTTCCAGCAGTGGGCTAACGGTAAGCCAGAGTACAAGGATCTGCTCTCTAAGATGCACGCTTCATACGATAAGGTTAAGGGCGGATACTATGTTCGTGAGTTGTACAACGAGTCGGTGGGTACGATCAACGCCTTGAGTTATGCCCGTTCGCTTGCTCGCGCTAAGGATGATGCTGCGGTGAAGAACTTGCAGGAGCGTTTTATGAAGTCATACAATCAGACTATCGACCAAGCCATTGCACGTGCTATGATGGCCGAGTTTGTGAAGCGTATGCCTCAGGAGAAGTGCCCAGAGCAGTTGCTCGCAGCGGTGGCGGAGCATGGCTCAGCCGAGAAGTTTGTAGATTGGTTGTTTGCTCAGACTAAGTTGCTCTCTGTGGAGCCACTCTCTGCGGAGCAGATTAAGGCTGATCCTATGGCTCAGTGCGCCGCATGGTTCCAGCCTATCATTGCCGAGAATCCTAAGTATGCATATCGCAACCTGAGCAATGTGCCAGAGGTGGAGCAGTGGTATCGCCCATATATGCGAGCTTTGCGCGAGTGGGATAAAGATCGTGCTTTCTATCCCGATGCAAACCTTACTTTGCGTGTAGCTTATGGTAGTGTTGCAGGATATGAGTATGCCGATGCGACATACCACCACCCTGTATCTACAATTGACGGAATCATCGAAAAGGATAATCCTGAGATTTATGACTATAACATCCCTCAGCGTCTGCGCGACATCTATGCTGCAAAGGATTATGGCCGTTGGGGAGTAAAGGTTGGAGGTCGATATAGTGTACCTGTCTGCTTCCTTGCGACAAACCACACTTCGGGTGGAAATTCAGGCTCGCCTGTTATCAATGGCAAGGGTGAGTTGATCGGTATCAATTTTGATCGTACATGGCTCTCGACAATGAGCGATGTGGAGTTCGATCCATCGGTTTGCCGTAACATTTCGGTTGATATCCGTTATGTACTCTTTACGATAGATCGCATCGGCGGAGCTGGTTATCTGTTAGATGAGATGACACTGAGATAAAATATATATATATTGGGGGTGTTACATAGCTTATGAGACCCTCATGACTATAGTCAAAAATAACAAAGGTAACTATATACAAAACGACACAACTTTTAGGTTGTACCTTTTACGGAGCCGCTTGCGGCGACTAAAGCCCCTGCCTGAGGCGGGGGTGTGGGGTGGGTCAGACTTGTAAATGCGGCCTGAGGCCGCAAGGTATGCCATCCAAAGCGAGGTTTACTTACTTGATTGTGTCTAAATATATAAGCTCCATAATAAAATGTTTGAATCAATCTTTCTTACACACTCCTCGTTGCAGGCGGTGGTGGTCATATCGCTGATCTCGGCCATAGGACTTATCTTCGGTAAGTTGCGCGTGTGGGGAGTGTCGCTCGGAGTGACGTTTGTCTTCTTTGCGGGAATCATGGCGGGGCATTTCGGACTTTCGATAGATCCGCAGATGTTGCTCTTTGCCGAGAACTTCGGATTGGTAATTTTTGTCTATGCTTTGGGATTGCAGGTCGGCCCTGGATTTATGAGTGCATTCCGCGAGGGCGGCTTGAAACTCAATATGTTGGCTGGCGCGGTGATTTTGCTGGGTACGGCTATGGCTGTTGGCTTCAGCTTTGCGTTTGATGTGCCACTCTCGGAGATGATGGGTGTGCTGAGTGGTGCTACCACCAATACCCCTGCTCTCGGAGCTTCGCAACAAACGCTTGCTCAGATGGGCTTGCCAACTACCGATCCTGCGTTGAGTTGCGCCGTGACCTACCCGTTGGGAGTTGTCGGAGTGATTATCGCGATACTTGTGATGCGTAAATTATGGGTGCGTGCAGTCGATCTTGCAGGCCCTAACGAGCAGCATGTCAATAATACCTATATCGCCACTCTGAAGGTGCAGAATCCAGGAGTGTTAGGGCGCGATTTGCATAATATCGCCACTCTGACCCATGTGCCATTTGTTATTTCGCGTCTGTGGCGTGGCGGAGAGGTGATTTTACCATCGAACGATACTCGCCTTGAGCAGGGCGATAGGGTGATGGTGATTGCTTCACGTAAGGATATTGAGACTCTGGAGGCGATGATCGGCCAAAAAGAGAGTATAGATTGGAATAGCGACAATGTCGATTGGAATGCTTTAGATAGCAAACTTATCTCGCGCCGAATCATCATTACACGAAGCGATATTAATGGCCGTACACTCGGCTCGTTGCACCTACGCAATAGTTATGGTGTCAACATCAGCCGCATCTATCGAGGCGATATGTCGCTTTTGGCTACACCTGATTTGCGATTGCAGGTGGGTGATTGTGTGGTTGTTGTGGGCGGCGAACGCGCATTGCTCAAGATCGAGAAGGTGTTGGGTAACGCCGAGAAGGAGCTCAATGAGCCAAATCTGACATCTATATATATAGGTCTTGTGTTGGGTTTGGTGTTGGGCGCTGTGCCAATTTCGTTCCCAGGAATTAGCTTCCCGATAAAGTTGGGTTTGGCGGGAGGTCCGATAATTGTCGGAATCTTGATCGGAATCTATGGCCCACGCATGCACCTTGTGACATATACCACTCGCAGTGCCAATCTGATGCTTCGCGGCTTCGGTTTGTCGCTGTATTTGGCTTGTTTGGGACTTAGTTCGGGCGGCGATTTCTTCGAGTCGGCTATCAGTATGACGGGAGCACTGTGGGTAGGTCTGGGATTTTTGATCACTTTGCTGCCTGTGATCGTGATGGGCGTTGTCTCTATGCGAATCTTCAAGGTCGATTTTGCTACGGCCTGTGGAATGTTGTGCGGTTCGATGGCTAACCCGATGGCGCTGAACTATGCAAACGAGAATCTTGAAGGCGATCACGCTTCTGTGGCATACGCTACGGTATATCCACTCTCGATGTTCCTTCGCGTGGTGTTAGCTCAGGTGGTGCTGATGGTGTTTTTGTAGTGCGAGAGGTTGCTCGGAAAGCCTATAAAAGCCCCGAAATGATATTTTTTTAGCATTTTAGGCGGAAAAATTTTGTAGTTTACAAAATCGTGGCTATATTTGCACACCTTTTCGGCGGAGCATCATCCGCCACGAGTGAAGAGGCCCAGGTGGTGAAATTGGTAGACACGCTACTTTGAGGGGGTAGTGAGCATTAGCTCGTGCAAGTTCGAGTCTTGTCCTGGGCACCAAAAAAGAGAGTCATGCGACTCTCTTTTTTTTATGTCTGTTGGGCGCTATTTTACTCATCCTCCCAGCGTGCTGAGGCGATTGAGCGGGCGGGGAGTGTGAGTGTGAACTCCTTGCGGTTGCCCTTTACTACAATCTCTTTCCACTCCTTGTTGTGGTTGGCAGCTACGATGGCAAGTGTTGAATCGGGATTGACAAATGCCGCCATCTCAACTCCTTCGGGCAATGTGGCCTCGACATCCACTGCCCAAGCATCGGGCTGGATAACCTTTGAGCAGTGCACTATATTATAATAGTGGCTCTTGCGGTCGAGTGATGCGTAATCGTAGGTCTCGGAAGAGATCTCAATCGCGCCATAGCATGTGCGGCAACCCTTTGGGCGATTTGGTGCGCCCTTGTCATCGAGAATTAGATTCCACAGCGTCACGCCACGACCATAGCGGTTGAGTGTGCCGAGGAAGATGTTGCTGAAATCCCATAGCAGACAGCCGTCAAAATTGTAGTTCCAAGAGCCGATAGAGGCCTCTGTAAAGAAAATCTCCTTGTCGGGGTGTGCGGCGTGGATTCCGTCTAAGGTCGATGGGTCGCCACCATAGTTGTGCCAAGCCGAGCCCGCGATGTATTTTGCAGCCTCTTTGTCAGCCAAGATGTTGAGCGGATAGTTCTGCTCTTCGGCTATATTGTCGTAGTTGTAGTTGTGGTCGAAGAGCCAGATCTTAGTCTTGATGTCGTTTTTGGCGAACTCTGGACCTAAATGGTCGCGGATAAAGTCACGCTGCTGCTCCCAACCCATGTAGAGTGACATGGAGTTGCCTTTGTTGAGTGGCTCATTCTGTACTGTGATGGCATAGATCGGAATCCCCTCGGCCTCCATCTCACCGATCCAGCGCACGAAATACTCGGCGTAGTCGGCATAATACTTAGGGTTAAGGATTCCCGAAGTCCAGCTATTGTATTGCTCTCCCGTCTCGGGGTCGATCTTCATCCAGCGAGGGCATGACCACGGCGAGCCGACAATGCGGATTGTAGGGTTGATCTCCAAAATGCGCTTCAGTATTGGTAGCAGGTCGCGGCGATCGTACTCATGCAGCTCGAAAAACTCGATCCCCTCCTTGTCGCAACAGGTGTACTCATCGAGCGAAAAATCCGAAGCACCAATGGAGATGCGGATAAAACTCATCGCCATCTCTTCGGGTGAGAAGCACTCCTGCAAGATCTTTTCACGATCCTCTTCACTCATCTGCATTAGGTTATAACATGTCGAACCAGTAACGGCAGCTCCGAAACCATAGATTGGTTGGCGGCGGCTCTCGCTCAAGAGTTTGATGTAGTTGCCGTTGTCGGGAGTTAAGTTTCGTAACTCGGCGTTATTTAGTTGTGCGAAACGGAACTGCATCTTGCCTGCACCCGATGTAACATAGACTTCGGCGAGCTTATCGCGAGTGGCATACAGATACAAAAGTACGCATATAGCAATACCTCCTAATACTTTTAATAAAAGAGAAAATCGTTTCATGTTGGGTTTAGTGCTTATTCTGCTTTGTTTTGATCTTCTTTGGTTTCGGGTGCCTCCACGTCACAGACCTTCTTTAGGCCGCGCTCCTCAGCCAACTTCTCCATCAGTGCGTATGCTTCGCTGAAATCGTTGCGGATCTGGCCGTCAAGGATCGCATTTTTGATAATCTCCTTGATCTCTCCGATGACTCCGCAAGGCGAGAGGTTGTAGCACTTCATGATTATATCGCCATTGATCGGTGGTTGGAAATTG